>JBIIYT010000054.1:0-10345 GCA_044346675.1 Rhodoferax sp.
TCGTTTGACCAAGCTCTGGCTCATGGGGATGAGATCGTGCACGCACGTTTGGCCACGTTGGCTGCAGATTCACCCGTGGTGCGATTTTTGGCCCCCTTTTTAACGGCCCAGTGGCGAGAGGTCATAGCCCGCGCTTGGCTGAATTCCGACACAAACCCAGCCCAGTGGGACAAAGTCGTCAAGGCCATGGACCAATTGATTTGGTCGATTCAACCGAAAACAACTTCTCAAGAACGGCGCGATCTAATTGCCATGCTTCCGGACTTGGTAAAAAACCTCAATGCCGAACTGGATGCCATCCAATGGGAGGGTGACGATCGCTCTAAGTTCACCAAGCGTTTGATTGCCACCCACATGCAGGCCATTCGTATGACTCAGCCCGCGGCCTTGGAGGTGGCTACCGATGCTGACGACGAGAGCGCCGCAGATGAGGCCCTGAAAGAACTAGACCAACGCCGTGCCGACAAACTAGTGGGCGCTGATGATGACTTTGACAACATGGCCCACTCCCTGTCGCGCGGCCAATGGTTTGACTTTGTGGTGGATGGAGCCACGCAGCACCGCTGCCGCCTGACCTGGGTGAGCCCCATGCGCACCCGGCTGCTGTTTACCAACAGCGAAGGCTTTGACGCGTTTGTGCGCTCTGAGCGCGAGGTGGCCGAGCTCTTGCGCCGCCGCCAACTCACTTTGATCGACCAGCAGCCCGTGGTAGGCCGCGCACTGGAGTGGCTGATGGTCTCTAGCTAAGCCGCAGACGCGAACTCTGCCATCAGCTCCCGACAAGCCGCTGCAGGATCTGCGGCCTTAGTAATAGCCGTAATCACCGCGCCGCTAGCCGCACCGGTAGCAGCAACCGCCGCCATATTGGTAGCGTCTATACCGGCAATACCTACCACTGGCACATCCAACACGCTGGCCCAATAACGCAGATTGTCCAAGCCTTGAGGTACCCAAGGCATGTCTTTGCTTTGCGTGGCGAAGATGGGGCCGCAGGCGATGTAAGACGGGCGCAGGGCGTAGGCGCGGGCTACCTCCCAGTAGCTGTGGGTGCTAAGCCCCAAGCGCAAACCGGCGCGGCGCAGGGCGGCCAGGTCTACTTGGTCTAAATCTTCTTGGCCCAGATGCACGCCATACGCGCCGTGCTCTAGCGCAAGTGCCCAATGGTCGTTGATGAAGAGCTGGGCGCCGGGCGTAGTGCGGGCAGCCGCCACCGCATCTGCAATTTGGGCAGACAGCGTGGGGGCTTGCGGATCTTTGATGCGCAACTGCACGGTGCGAATGCCAGCGGCTAGCACCCGGCGCACCCACTGCGCGCTATCCACCACGGCGTACACGCCCAAGGCGGAGTTGGCAAGCGCTGGGAATGCGGGGCCTTGGCCCTTGGCGTTGTTGGCCGCGCTTGCGCCATTCTGTGCACTGCCCACGTTGCGTTGGATTCTGAATGCGGGCAGGTTGCCCAAGTGCTGGGCAAAGTCGGCCTGCGGGTTCACCGGCCCTGCGCCCTGCCCCGCTGCGTACGCATGGCGCAGGGCGTGGGTGGTGGCCATCTTGGCCAGCACCACCGCGTCGGCCACGCAGTAACCACTGGCCAAGGCGGCGGCCGCGGTGGATGCAAAGGTGCAGCCGGTGCCGTGGTGGTGCACAGTGTCCACCCGCGCCAAGCTCAACCAGCCGGTGCCCTGCGGGCTGCACAACCAGTCGCGGGCCATGCCACCCGCGGCCGATGCATCGCCCCCGGTGATGACCACCGATGGCTGGCCCGGCACGTGCGCTTGGCCCAACAACAAGCCCGCACCCAGCCCCAAGCGCGCGGCCTCGGCCTGGTTGGGTGTGACCAGTGTGGCGCGGGGCAACAGCTCTTGCACATAGGCTTGCACCAGCGCATCGTCCACAAAGCTGGTGCCCGTAGTAGCACCCAGCACCGGGTCTACCACCAGCGGCACGGGCAGGCCTTGGGCACGCAGCTTGTCTACCCACCGGCACACCACGCGCACATTGTCGGCACTGCCCAGCAGGCCAGTTTTGATGGCGTGGGGCGGCATGTCTTGCGCCAGTGCAGCTAGCTGAGCATCTAAGTGCGCGGCAGTTACGGGCATGACTTGCGTCACCGCCATCGAGTTTTGTGCTGTGAGCGCGGCCACTGCCGTGCAAGCGTGCACACCAAATGCGTGCAGCGCTTTCAGGTCGGCCTGCAAGCCTGCGCCGCCGCCAGAGTCTGAGCCTGCAATGCTCCACACCATGGGCTTGGCGCAGGTGGGGCTAGCAACAAATGGGGTGCCAAATGGCGCACCTAATGTGCTTCTGGCCCTTGTAATAGATGCACTAGCAGCTACTGTATTCATAGCATTTTGGAGCATAACCTGTGTACTCATAGCAATATGGGGTGGCCCGCCACGGGGGTGGATGCCACTGCCATGTCTTGGCGTGCCATCACACCCGCCTCAAACGCCAAGCGCCCGGCTTCTATGCCTAGCCTGAAGGCGCGCGCCATGCGCACCGGGTCTAGGGCGTGGGCCACGGCGCTGTTGAGCAGCACGGCGTCCAGCCCCAGTTCCATGGCCTGCACCGCATCGGCGGGGGAGCCTATGCCCGCGTCGACAATGAGCGGCACACCGGGCAGGCGCGCACGCAGCGTGCGCAGCGCGCCGGGGTTCACCAGCCCCTGGCCCGAGCCAATGGGCGCGCCCCAGGGCATGAGGATGTTGCAGCCCGCATCCAAGAGGCGCTGGCAGCTGACCAAGTCGTCCATGCAGTAGGGGAACACTTCAAAGCCGTCTTTCACCAACTGCGCGGCGGCGGTGAGTAGCTCAAACGGGTCGGGCTGTAGGGTGTGGGCGTCGCCCACCACTTCGAGCTTGATCCAGTTGGTGTCAAACAATTCGCGCGCCATGTGGGCCAGGGTGATGGCTTCGCGTGCGGTGTGGCAACCCGCAGTGTTGGGCAGCAGGTGTGCGCCGGTGGCTTTGACCATGGCGAAGAAGTCTGTGGCCTGCGCGCCGTGGGCCAACTGGCGGCGCAGGCCCATGGTGACTACTTGTGCACCTGATGCGGCTATGGCTTGTTGCAGGACCTCGGGGGAGGGGTAGCTGGCGGTGCCTAGGAAGAAGCGGCTGGTAAGCGTGCGGCCGCCGATTTGCCACTGGGAGTGCGGTGGGAGACTGGAAGGCAGGACGTTCTGCTCCGTGTCCCCCGCCCGCTTTGCGGGCTCCTCCTTTACCTGCGCAGAACGCCCTACCTCCCAGTCTCTTTCTAGCGCGGACATGTCAGCCTCCTTGAATGGGTTGGAAGGTTAGCACTGCGTCGCCATCGTGCAGCACATGCTGCGCGCGCGCGGTGCGGGGCACGAAGGTGCCGTTTACGGCGGTGGCTAGGGCGGTGGGCACTGCGTCTTGCGCGTCTACCCACTCTTGCAAGGTGCGTGCGGTGGTGGTGTGCGGCTGGCCGTTGACGATGATCGAGACAGAACACGCTCGCTCGTTCTGAGCCTGAAGGTGGTCAGGCTTGGGCAAGCTCTGGTCGCACAGTGGCGCATCGGTAGGCGGGGAAGTCGTCATACAAAACTCTCTTTCAAAGCCCGCTCCACCAGCGCCGGGGCCAAGAGCCAGCCGTGGCGGTACAAGCCGTTGATGCGGGTGATGCCACCCATCTGCTCCAGCAAGGGCATGTTGTCGGGCAAGGCGGGGCGCAGGTTGGTCTCAAGGTGCACTACGCGCGCCTCGGCCAGTTGGGGAATAGCGCTGTGCGCGGCGCTGAGCAGCTCTAGCGTGCTGCGCAGCGACACGGGGGAACGGTCTTCACTTTCTATTTCGCTTGCGCCCACGATCAAATGGTCATCGGGGCGCGGCACGATGTACACGCTGTGGCGTGGGTGCAGCAAGCGCACGGGGCGCGTTAGCACCACGCCGGGGGCATGCAGCCAAAACACTTCGCCCCGCACGCCGCGCACGGGCAGCTGGGGACGGGCGCCTACGCCGCGCACGTCAAATACGTGGTCGAAGTGGTGCTCGCTCACGCCTAGGCTCTGCTCGGTTTGCACTTGCAACACGCCCGGCTCCACCGCCACCACAGTACTCCCCCAATGCCACTGCACGCCCTGCTGCGTAGCCTGCGCTGCCAGTGCGTGCAAGGTGTCGTGCACTTGCACATAGCCCTCGCACGGCAGCAGCCACGCCAATGCGGGGCCGTGGATGCTGGGCTCTAGCGCTGCAAGTTCTTGCGGTGTCAATGGCTGTGGCTGGTGGTCTGCCCCCGCTTTGGCTTGCAGCAAGCTCACCATGCGCTCGGCTGCGCCCGCATCACCCCGGTGTGCTACTAGCAGGCTGCCTGCAAAGTGGCACAACTGCGGCGCACCCAAGCGCTGCGCGATAGCGGGCCAGAGCTGGCAAGAACGCAAGCCCAAGCGAAACACTTCTTCATTGGCACGGTCTAGCTCGGCCACGGGGCTGAGCATGCCCGCTGCGGTCCACGCTGCGGCCAGGGTGCCCGAGGTTTCGCGCGGGCCGGGGCCGCTGGCGGGGTCGAACACCTGCACCGTATGACCGGCGTGGCTGAGCTGCACGACCAGCAGCCGCCCCAGCAAACCCGCACCAGCAATACCGATGTGCACCGTGAAGCCTCCGCGCAGCGTCTAGCGTTATGGGCCTTGGCCTATGCTTTGTTGATAGGAATGTAAATTTCGCCGCCCGCCTTCTTGAAGGTGTCGGACATGGTTTGCATCCCATCCTTCAGCGCTTGCTCATCCGTCACGCCCAAATTTTTGGCGTAGTCGCGCACCTCTTGCGTGATCTTCATGGAGCAAAACTTCGGGCCGCACATGCTGCAAAAGTGCGCCACCTTAGACGAATCTTTAGGCAAGGTCTCGTCGTGGAAGTCGCGCGCGGTGTCGGGGTCCAGCGACAAATTGAACTGGTCCATCCAGCGGAACTCAAAGCGCGCTTTGGAGAGCGCGTCATCACGCGCGCGCACTCCGGGGTGGCCCTTGGCCACATCGGCCACGTGGGCGGCAATTTTGTAGGTGATGATGCCGGTCTTCACATCGTCCCTGTCGGGCAGGCCCAAGTGTTCTTTGGGTGTCACATAGCACAGCATGGCGGTGCCAAACCAGCCGATCATGGCCGCGCCAATGCCGCTGGTGATGTGGTCGTAGCCGGGGGCAATGTCAGTAGTCAGTGGCCCCAGAGTGTAGAACGGGGCTTCGTCGCAGTGCTTGAGCTGTTCGGTCATGTTGGCTTGCACCATGTGCATGGGCACGTGGCCGGGGCCTTCAATCATGACCTGCACATCTTGCTGCCAGGCCTTTTTGGTGAGCTCGCCCAAGGTGGCCAGCTCGGCAAACTGGGCTTCGTCGTTCGCATCGGCACCGGAGCCGGGGCGCAGGCCGTCGCCCAGCGAGTAGCTCACGTCGTACGCCTTCATGATCTCGGTCATCTCGTCGAAGTGCGTGTAGAGGAAGTTTTCTTTGTGGTGGGCAATACACCACTTGGCCATGATGGAGCCGCCGCGCGAAACGATGCCCGTCATGCGGTTGGCGGTGAGGTGGATGTAGGCCAGGCGCACACCCGCGTGCACGGTAAAGTAGTCCACGCCCTGCTCGGCTTGCTCGATGAGCGTGTCGCGGAAGATTTCCCAGGTGAGGTCTTCGGCCACGCCACCCACTTTTTCCAGCGCTTGGTAAATGGGCACGGTGCCAATGGGCACGGGGCTGTTGCGCAAAATCCAGTCGCGCGTGGTGTGGATGTTTTTGCCGGTGGACAAATCCATCACCGTGTCTGCGCCCCAGCGGATAGACCACACCAGTTTTTCTACCTCTTCTTCAATGCTGGAAGTCACCGCCGAGTTGCCAATGTTGGCGTTGATCTTCACCAGGAAGTTGCGCCCAATAGCCATGGGCTCCAGCTCGGTGTGGTTGATGTTCGCGGGGATGATGGCGCGGCCACGGGCTACCTCGTCGCGCACAAACTCGGGCGTCATCACCTTGGGGATGCTGGCACCAAAGCTGTTGCCAGCCAGGCGCGTTTCACGCGCGGCGTTTCCCAGGTATTGCTCCATCCACTCTTGTTTTTGGTTTTCGCGAATGGCCACGTATTCCATCTCGGGGGTGATGATGCCTTTGCGGGCATAGTGCATTTGCGACACGTTGGCACCTGCCTTGGCGCGGCGGGGTGGGCGCTGCAAGCCAGAGGCCTGAGCGCGCAGGGCGGCCAGTGCGTCGGTCTCACCATTTTTCAAACCATCGTCCAGCGCAAACGGTGCGCGGCCAGCGTACGCTTCAGTGTCGCCACGCGACTCAATCCAGCTTTGGCGCACAGCAGCCAAGCCTTGGCGCACGTCGATGTTAGCGCGGGGGTCGGTGTAGGGGCCGGAGGTGTCGTACACCGTAATGGCTTCGCCATTGGTCTGCATGATCTCGCGCATGGGCACCTGAATGTCAGGGCGGCTGCCTTGCAGGTAGCGCTTGGTGGAAGCAGGAAGGGGCTCGCGGGTGAGGCTGATGAATTGGGCAAGTTTGTCTGGCGCGTTCACAGTGACGTCTCCTGGATAAGTGCCCTGGTGAGGGGGCGGGACCAATGCCAGGAGACGAGGCAAACCCCAAAACGCGCGAACCTGTGGAAGACGGCACTGGGCCAGAACTACAACCGATTGGTGTAGCGCACTTCTTACGCCGGTATGAACCGGATCAAGTTCGCGGGTTTGAAGCTCATCTCAGCGCAACCATTGCGCACCCCGGGCGGATTGGATTTTACGCTGATTGGGCTTATGCAGGTTCGACGTACACTGAACCATGCCTACCCCGGGGCAAATGATGGGTGGCTGAAGTCTGCTTGAGGTCAATCGCTCCAAAGTAGTCTTAACACGCCAGTTAACAGAGTGTTGTCATCACGGGTTCACGATAAGCTTGGACGCAAGGTCAACCGTTGCTGCCCTTATCTTTTCGATGCTCCAGCTCGCTTCGGTTGTAATTTTGACGCTACGCGGGTAGTCGCTCACACGATCTTTCAGATATTTATCCTTCTTGGTCACAAAATCATGATTGCTCGCAGAAGAGTTCTTGGACTTACTCAGGAGCACCAAATTTCCTAGGCTGTTTACCACCGCCTGATGCTCCTTGTAGTCTTTATCCTTTACCCACTCCGAATCAGCATCTGGCTTCTGCGGAAAAACATGCTCGATCGATTTAGCATTTATCTCTTTATAAAGATCATTTTCGCTTGCGAGAACCTCTAGGCGCAGCAGGAAATACTTTGCGTAGCGTGAGCAGTAGAGGTTCTTTGACTTGCCTGCAGAAATTATCGAATCCCCGTTGAATTTAATGCTCTTGGTCACATCGTCCGGCTTGTCATATCCGTCGATAGCTTTGAGGATTTTCGAGTACTCGCCAAATCGCTCATCCTTCCTCACACCAGCAGTCCATTGGGCAAGGTACACCTTCTCCATTAAAAGCATGAAGTCATAAAATTTATCACCTGCGTATTTCTTGGCGAAAAAAATTAGGCATGCACGCCATTCGGAGGCCTCAAACTCTGTATCCATGATATGAATCATGGCTTTGAATTTCAGATGATTTACATCAGCCTTGGGGATGTAATCTTTGTCAGTAAAAATTTGCCGATAAAGATCGCAATAAATTTTGACTTCGTCAACAAATTTTTCCCCTCGCAACAAGATACCTTTTTTGAATATTCTGTTCTCAAACTCAGATAAAAGATCTTCTTGAGGCTTTTCCTTTATTAGGATCATTCGCATGGCATACAGAATTGACTCAAACTCATTTTCGCCAATCTCGTTTTCCATGGCCTCCCATTGCTTTGCAATCCGGTCACGAGTCACATCGATTGCAATAGCATCTGGGGATATGTTCTGCGCTTTTAAGATGTCGATTCTTCTAAGCTGTCGGCCGCGATCATTTACGATTGTGAATAGCTTAAATGCATCGTTGAAAGTTGATGTTGCCAGATATATAACGTTGCAACGTTGATTTATGAACTGAGCAAACTTATGCAAGTCTTCTTGACTGAACTTGCCGAGTTCGGCCTTGAATATTTTTATGGCTTTTATGTATCTTGTTTGCGGCTCGTGAAGTTGATCTTCCTTGAAAACCTTGTCTGTTCCTGTGTCTTCAAGAACGACTTCACGAAAGGTTTGCCGATCCTTTACAGATATCCTTGGCATTTCCGGAATGCCATCGACCTTATTCTCTTCTTGAACAATTTTCCCTTGCAAGGTCTTTCTGAATTTCGGATCAACGATCAAATCCCGCAGACATGCAAAGAGAATAAGTAATGATGTCAGTCGTTGCTGGCCGTCTACTACATCGTAAGTATTCTTTTCTGCCTTTTTGTGAAGCACTAACGTTCCAAGAAAATACTGCTCGCCTCCTTGTGCAGCGATCAAATCGTCTATGAGTTCTTGAAAATTGTTCTCTTCCCATGCAAATGGACGTTGATAGTCTGGAATTGCAAAAAAGAAATCTGCAGAGAAAACTTTTCCAATGGGTTCTATTTTTCCCTCTAGGTTATTCATTGTTTTTCACTTTAATTCAAGGTTGTAAGGGTACCTACCGTTCGAAAGTCCGGCGCGTAACATAAGCAGCAAACTGAAATTCCGATCCTATGTGACTGGTGGGCGTTGGACTCAAAATCCTTCGAACGCTTTGCAGCCTCCGTGCACGCCGAAACAGATTACCAAACTCGCAACTCGTCACACCACAAACCTTTTTCTTCAAAACGGGCGTTTTGCTCTTCAATCCACAATTTATAGGTGCGATTGAAGGCCTCCTGCTGAGACACTTCCTCCACTACTGCGGGAGTGTCGGCTGGTGCGTGAAAGTGGTTCACAGTGTTTTTTGCTTTGGCTTCCAAGTTAACAAACCTCATGAACATAGCGCGAACTCAATCCTTCACCCCTGCAAAGGGGTCACGACGAGAGTACGTTTGGCGGCGCTCTAAGGAAAACTCTTCTTCTATGCCTTGTGCGTCCACTCCGCCCGCAATAGTGCCAAACCGTTTTTCCTTGTCATAAGGAAACACATCAAACACATGCCCCGCCAAAATACGTTCTTTATGGCCCTGCCAAAAGCTGGCCTGCAGCAAGTCAGCATGGTGGCGCATGAACATGTCGCGCACGGCCGGGTTGCCTAGCAAGAAGGGGCCAAAGGTCTCGGGGAACACGTCTTTGGGGCCCACGCTGTACCAGACCTCGCCACTCATCTCGTCTTCTTCCGTGCGCGGGGCGGGCACGTTGCGGAAGATGCAGTCGGTGATGTATTCGATCTCGTCGTAGTCGTAAAACACCACTTTGCCGTGGCGGGTGATGCCAAAGTTTTTCCAAAGCATGTCGCCGGGAAAGATGTTGGCGGCCACCAGGTCTTTGATGGCGTTGCCGTACTCCACCACGCCGCGCTCTATCTGCGCACGGGCCTGCACTGCGGCCGGGCTGGTGGCCGCCGGATCGGCACCACCGGCGTCAAAGGCTTCTTGCAAGTAGATGTTGAGCGGGATCATGCGCCGCTCTATGTAGACGTGTTTGATGATGACTTCTACATTGCCATCCCCATCGCGGTCGCTGATCTCTAGCTGGCTGGGGGCGAATTTTTTGATCTCTTCGATCAACTCATCGTCAAACCTATCGCGCGGAAAGCCCACCTCGCTGTACTCCAGCGTGTCGGCCATGCGGCCTACGCGGTCGTGCTGCTTCACCAGTAAATATTTACCTTTGATTTGCTCGCGGCTGGTTTCTTTAGGCGGCGGGTAAAAGTCTTTAATGACCTTGAACACATAGGGAAAGCTGGGCAAATCAAACACCAGCATCACCATGCCCTTGATGCCGGGGGCAATGCGAAACTTGTCGGTGCTGTGGCGCAGGTGGTGAAGGAAGTCGCGGTAAAAAAGCGTTTTGCCCTGCTTGGCCAGGCCCAGCGCGTTGTAGATTTCGTTGCGCGGTTTGCGCGGCATCATGCTGCGCAAGAACTGCACATAGGCGCTGGGGATTTCCATGTCCACCATGAAGTAGGCCCGCGCAAAGCTAAACAGCATGAGCAAGTCGTCTTCGCCAAACAGGGCGGCGTCTATGACCAGCTTGCCGCTCTCGTTGTGCAGCACGGGCAGCGCAAAGCCGTATTCGTTAAAGCCGTTGATGAGCTTGCCCACCACGTAGCAGCCCTTGTTGCGAAAAAACAAGCCGCTGAGCACTTGGATTTGAAAATTAGCGCGCAGCTTGGCACCGCCTAAGCGCTGGGCCATGGCTTCGGCCACCCAGGCCGCATCGCGCGGCAGGTCTTCAAACGGCAACCTCAAATCAAAGTCTTGCACCATCTGCGCCAGCACGGCGGGCATGGTGTCTAGCGTGG
>JBIIYT010000356.1:0-3101 GCA_044346675.1 Rhodoferax sp.
CATGCCAGCCAGTGCATCTAGCGGGGCGGGAAAAAAGGGTGAGAGGGGCAGGGCCAGGCCAGTGCCGTCGGGGTATTGCAGACTGAGGGGCAAGCGCAGCAGGGTGGTGGCGGGGTTGACGCCCACTAGGCGCATCAGGCGTAGGGTCTCTGTGTACGCGCCTATCAAGATGTGTTGGCCGTTGTCTAGCAGCACCTCAGTGCCATCGGGTAGGGTGCCTTTGAGGGCTCTAGCCCTTCCACCTACTGCGCGGGATGCTTCGAAAACTATAGCGCTGTGGCCTGCTTGGGTGGCTGCTACTGCAGCGGCCATGCCTGCCCAGCCTGCGCCGACAATCGCAATCTTCTTCATGGACGTTTTAGGCTTGCTTCAAACCAAAAAGACGGTGGGGTTAGGCCGATTTGGGTAAGCCAGGTCAGAAAGTCGTGCTTGGTGACAAACTCATCAAATACAAGCTGCGCATCTGGGGTGGCTGCGTTTTCAACAATGTCTCGCAGATGCTTGAGCGCGGATGAGCGTATGAAGATGGGCAGTTTTCCGTCTTTGGCCACGTAGCCAACAAAGGGCAGGCCGCGCAGCTCAAACGTGCCCTTGTTGGCCCATTTTGAATCCACACTTTGCACCCGCAGGCCGTCGCACACCACGCCCTTGGCCATGGCCCGCGCTACCACGTGCTCATGCTGCAGGGTTTCTCGCGCCCACTGGGTCACGATGTCCCAAAAGCGGTAGCTGTCTACGTGGTGACCGAGGTTCATAGTCTTCCCAGCGCCTGCACCTTCCACGCCAGCCAGAGCTTGCGCAGGGGCGTGAGGCTGATGCGCTGGTGCAGCACCTGAAACTGGTCTCGCTGTATTTCGTTCAATAGGGCGCGGTAGATACTGGCCATCATGAGGCCGGGTTTTTGGGCGCGGCGGTCCTCTGGTGGGAGCAGGGCCAGCGCTTCGTCGTACAAGCCCTGGGCGCGCTGGGCCTGAAACTGCATGAGTGCGGTGAAGCGGTCAGAGTAGCTGCGCTTCAAAATCTCGTGCGCTTTCACGTCAAACTGCTGCAACTCGTTCACGGGCAGGTAGATGCGACCGCGTAAGCTGTCTTCGCCCACGTCGCGGATGATGTTGGTGAGCTGCAGCGCCTGGCCCAGCTTGTGGGCGTAGGCGGTGGTTTGGGGCTGGGTTTGGCCAAAGATGTTGGCCGCCACCTCGCCCACCACACCGGCCACCAAGTGGCAGTAGCGCTGCAGGCCGGGGTAGTCCAGGTAGCGGGTTTGGGCCAGGTCCATCTGGCAGCCTTCGATAACGGCTTGCAGGTGGCGTTGTTCTATTTGGTAGTCCGCAGCCAAGGGCATTAGCGCCTTCATCACCGGGTGGCTGGGCTGACCCGCAAAGGCTTTGGCCACTTCACTTTGCCACCAGGCAAGTTTGGTTGCGGCTACGCCAGCGTCCACCATATCGTCCACTACATCGTCCACCTCGCGGCAAAAGGCGTAAAACGCGGTGATGGCCGCGCGCCGAGGCTTGGGTAAGAAAAGAAAGGCGTAGTAAAAGCTGCTGCCAGATGCGGCGGCTTTTTGTTGGACGTATTGCTCTGGGGTCATGGGGGGATTGTCACATTGGTTTGCTTACATCCAAACCGCACGCCACAGCATCACAGGCGCGTCCCACCAGCGGATGACGGGGCGCTGGGCCAGGGTGTTGAAACCGGCTGCCTCTATCTTGTCCAAAATCCGCAGACCGCCTTGCACCACCAAGCGCAGCTCCCAGCCAGCGCGGCCGGGTATACGGTGCACTAATTTGGAGCCATTTAGCATCATTGTCCTTGCGGAATGTGCGCAAGAAGCTACTAATTTAGTAGCGGAATCGGTCTGCTTGCAGGCCACCATGTCGGCCCACGCCAGGCCAAACTGGGCGCAAGCATCTTGCGGCAGGTAGTAGCGGCCACGGGGTATGTCTACGCTTGGGTCTTGCCAAAAGTTGATCAACTGCAAGGCGCTGCAAATGGCGTCGCTCTCTAGTAGCGCTTCCTCCGAGTGCACGCCATACAAATGCAGCAGCAAGCGGCCTACCGGGTTGGCCGAGCGTCGGCAGTAGTCCAGCAGCTCGGCCTCGTTGGCGTAGCCAGCGCGGTCGCGCGATTTTTCTGTGTCTTGCACAAAGGCGTCTAGCAGGTCGTGCAGTAGTTGCACGGGCAGCTGGTGGGTGGCGATGGCGTGTTGCAGTGCTGCAAAAGTGCCTAGCCATTCACTGGGGATGGGGGGCTGGGCATCGGCCAGGTTGCCCGGCTGGTTGGCCGCTAGCAGCGCTTGGCGGTAGGCGTGTAGGGTGTCCAAGCGCTCTTGGGGCGTGGCGTCGCCTTCGTCGGCAATGTCGTCAGCGGTGCGAGCAAAGTGGTAGATGGCAGCAATGGGCGCGCGCAAGTGGGCAGGGCACAACCACGAGGCTACGGGAAAGTTTTCGTAGTGGTTGATAGGATTGGCTGCAATGGAGGCGGCGGGGGAAGGCGGTGCGGTGCGGGGCATGGGGGGATTTTGCCTGCAACTTGACAGAGGTCAGCAATTCTCATAAATTAATAACCAGTTGGTCATTAAATTGATTTCGCTCTGATTTCACCTCAATATCTACCGCCACCGCCCTTATGCAAATCAATCACTCGCCGCGCAAAGCGGTCCAAATTTCTGCGCTCTTGTGCCTGTCCGCGGCGCTGCTGGCCGCATGTTCCAAACCCGTGCCGCAAAGCGAACCCATTCGGGCGGTAAAGGTCATTACCGTGGGGGCGAGCTCCCTGCAATACGGGGCCGAGTTTGCGGGTGAGGTGCGGGCGCGGGTGGAGTCGCGTCTAGGGTTCAGGGTGGGGGGCAAGATTGTGCGCCGCCAGGCCGAGTTGGGGCAGCAGGTGAAGGCGGGCGACGTGTTAGCCCAACTGGATGCACAAGACCTAAAGCTCGCGACCGAAGCCGCACGCGCACAAGTGGCCGCAGCGCAAACCAACCGTGATTTAGCGGCGGCAGACTTCAAGCGCTTTAAGGAACTTCAGGAGAAAAACTTCATCAGCGGGGCTGAGCTAGAGCGGCGCGAGTCCACCTTGAAGGCCGCGCAGGCCCAGCTAGA
>JBIIYT010000357.1:0-3086 GCA_044346675.1 Rhodoferax sp.
GCGGGTGGAGGGATCGCTCCACAGGGCGCGCAGCTCGTCTTCGTTTTTAAAGAAATCTGGCAACTGCCCATACAGCGCGGCCACAAACTGCGCGGCCGACATGGGCGTGCCGTCTGGGTGCCAAAAGCTGGTAGCCATCATGTGCTGAATGTGCCGCTCTTTGCCATCGGCCAGCTTCACGTTCACGCGCTGGCGCGGCGAGTACTCGGCCCCCGGTTCACGCGCCTCGGGTGGTGCCTTGGGTGCTGCGGGGCCCATGGGGTTGCTCGCCCCGCTAGGCTCTGGCTCCAGCGGCTCGCCATCCCACTCCGGGTCACTAAAGTGATGGTGTGCCTTCACAAAGTCGTAGATGGTGAAGTAGTCCTTGCCGTCATACAGCCGCGTGCCGCGCCCAATGATCTGCTTGAACTCGATCATCGAATTCACGGGCCGCATGAGCACGATATTGCGCACATTGCGCGCGTCCACCCCAGTGGAGAGCTTTTGCGATGTGGTCAGGATGGTGGGGATGGTTTTTTCGTTGTCCTGAAACTCGCGCAACCACTGCTCGCCCAAAGCGCCGTCTTGCGCGGTCACCCGTTGGCAATAGTCGGGGTGGGTGCTGGTTTTGCACTGGTTTATCAGGTCGCGCACCACCAGCGCATGCTCTTGCGTGGCGCAAAACACAATGGTCTTGTCCCGCTGGTCGATGGTGGCCATAAAGATGTCCACCCGCTTTTTCTCACGCGCCTTGATCTCTATGAGGCGGTTGAAGTCCTTCTCTTCATACCGCTTGCCAGGTTCAACTTCGCCTTCCACTAGCTCGTCGTCGGGCGTGTAGACATAGTCGTCTAGCGTGGTGGCAATTTGCTTGACGCGAAACGGCGTGAGAAAACCATCGTTAATGCCGTCTTTGAGCGAATACACAAACACCGGCTCACCAAAGTAGGCGTAGGTATCGGCATTGTCCTGGCGCTTGGGCGTGGCGGTCAGCCCCAGCTGCACGGCGGGGGCAAAGTATTCCAGAATGCCGCGCCAGCTGCTCTCGTCATTGGCACCGCCACGGTGGCACTCGTCCACGATGATGAAGTCGAAGAAGTCTGGCGGGTACTCGCCAAAATAAGGCGCAGGTTCGCCGTCTTGACCCTGCCCGCTCATAAAGGTTTGGAAGATGGTGAAGAACACGCTGCCGTTCTTGGGCACCTTGCCCTTTTTGCGAATGTCTTCTGGCGCAATACGCACCAGCGCATCTTCTGCAAAGGCAGAGAACGCGTTGAACGCCTGGTCCGCCAGATTGTTGCGGTCTGCCAGAAACAAGATGCGTGGGCGGCGTGTGGGCTCGGCACCATGCTGCCAATCCTGCAAATTCCAGCGGCTGTGAAACAGCTTCCACGCCAGCTGAAACGCAATAAAGGTCTTGCCCGTGCCGGTGGCCAGCGTTAGCAAAATGCGGCTTTGCCCCTGGGCCAGCGCGGCCAGCACCCGCTCAATGGCTATGTCTTGGTAGTAGCGGCCTTGCCAGTAGCCGCCCCGGTCTTCAAACGGCACGGCGGCAAAGCGGTTGCGCCAGGCGTTGTGCGTGGCAAAGGTAGCCGCCCACAGCGCCTGTGGTGACGGGAATGCGGGCAAACCGCCCGCCACTTCGCCCTCGGCACCGGTCTGCATGTCAATGCCATACACGCCCTGCCCATTGCTGGCGTAGGTAAAGCGAATGCACAGCTTGCCCGCGTAGTCTTTGGCTTGGCCCACGCCCTCGGTTAGCGGCTTGGCCCAGGCCTTGGCCTCTACCACCGCCAGCTTGGTGTTGCGGTACTCCAGCACGTAGTCCGCAGTGAGCGCCTTGCCGCGCTTACCGTGGCCCTCTATGCGGCCCAGCGTAATGGAGTACTCGGGCCGTATGCGGCTGCCCTCCACCACGCCCCAGCCTGCGGCTTTCAGGGCTGGGTCAATATGCAGCAGGCGGGTTTCGGCTTCATTCATAAGTCGGGGTGTTCAGTGGTAATCGTCTTCACGCTGGTGGCGAATTGCACCGATGATGACCGTAGCGCTATCCACAATCTCGAACAGCACCACATAGCCAGTATGACCAAACGGAACAATGAGCTCGCGTATAAAAGAGCTGCTACCGGCCTTGCGACACGCAAACGGCGAAGTCTCTAAAAAGGCCACACCGTCTTTGATGGACTGTATGGCCTTGCCGGGAATATCCAGGTCGCCCGTTTCACCGTCCAGTTCGCGTTGCAGCGCGAAATCGAACAGCTGCTCCAAGTCTTGGGCTGCCGCTTCGCTGAATGCAACCCGGTAGATCATCCGCCGCGCTTGGCCTTGGCTTGCTTGGCCAACTTGGCATTAGCCAGCTTAGCTTCCAGCTTGGCAATCACCACCGCAGCGGGTATGCCACTGCCGTCGCGCTTGGTCGCTTCGATGGCTGCAATGCCACGGCGAACAAACTCTGCCTGATTTTTGCGTTTGGCGACCGTGGTGCGCACCGCGTTCTCAACAAACTGCGACAGCGATTCGCCCTGCTCCAGCACGCCTTCAAGTTCGAGCCGGAAATCAGGAGCAACACGGATGGGGGGAAGTGTGGCGGTTTTCATGGGGTCATTGTATTGCAAGTGCTATGCAAAACCAACGGATCCCGCAGGCGGGTTTCGGCTTCATTCATCGCCAAGGGCAATCATGGTGAGCAGCGCATACAAGGGCTGGTTGACATAGAAATTGGTGCGGCCAATTTTGCGCTTTTCCACAAACCCGTTGGCTGCCAGCGCGTCCAGGTGCTTGGCAGCGGTAATGCGAGACACGCCCAGGTCTTTCTCCACAAATTCAATTTTTGTGTAGGGGTAGCGAAACAGGTTGTTCAGCAGCTCCTGGCTGTAAATTTTGGGCAACTGATCGCGCAGCCTGTGCTTGGTGGCTTGCATCAGGCTGCGCAGGTTCTTGATCAGCTTCACTTCGCTCTTGGCGGTAACCGTTACGCCATGCACGATGTACACACACCAGTCCACCCAATTGCCGGTTTCGCGGGTGCTTTGCAGCAGCTGGTAATACTGCGCCTTGGTAGACGTGATGTAGCGGCTCAGGTACAGCACCGGCAGGTCCAGCAAGCC
>JBIIYT010000358.1:0-3054 GCA_044346675.1 Rhodoferax sp.
GTTTTCACGCACCAGGTTGCGGGAGAAGGCGTCGCGGCGCAAGCGCCGCGGGCGGCCGAGGGGGTAAGGGGCGTAGGGAGTCATGGTGAAAATTGTGCCCTATTCCGCCAGCTTTACGCAGGCTATTTGAAATGCGGCAAAAACTTTGCTATATTCCGCTTCGGGTAGCTTGCTACCTTCCGCTTTTCCTCCCTGAGCGGAGCCTTGATGTGTGACAGCAAATAGGCTTACCACCCCAGCCTTGTGCTGGGGTTTTTTTTGCCCTAAATTCTTTGCCTATAGTTAGCCCGCCACCATGCTTTGGATCAAATCTTTTCACATTGTTTTTGTTGCCAGCTGGTTTGCGGGACTTTTCTATTTGCCGCGCATTTTTGTGAATTTGGCCATGGTGCCAGCAGACTCTTTGG
This sequence comes from Rhodoferax sp., assembly GCA_044346675.1. Lineage (GTDB taxonomy): Bacteria > Pseudomonadota > Gammaproteobacteria > Burkholderiales > Burkholderiaceae_C > Allorhodoferax. The sequence goes on from JBIIYT010000358.1 coordinate 408, forward strand.
CGGAGCGGGCTCGCTTGCTGTTGATGGCGCGCAAGCTCTTGCGCTTTACTACCGTGCTAGCGGTGCCCGCTTTGGCGTTGGGCTTGTACTTGTGGCTGGTGATTGGCATTGGCCGGGGACCGGGCAATGGCTGGATGCATGCCAAGCTAGCGGTGGTGTTACTGGTGTTGGGTTACCACCATGCGTGTAGCCGCTTGCTGGACAGATTTGAGATGGGTGCTTCAAACCGCAGCCATGTGTGGTTTCGCTGGTTTAACGAAGTCCCAGTGCTGTTGCTGGTGGTGGCGGTGGTGCTGGTAGTGGTTAAACCCTTTTAAGCGGCGGCCTGGGGATGCATAAAACTGCAGCCTGGCCCTTGGCGCTCATTTACGTGGCGCTGGTGGTTTACGCCAGCTTGTACCCGTTTCAGTGGAACGACAGTGGTGTTGCCCCATGGGCTTTTCTGACGAAGCCCTTGCCCCGTTACTGGACCGGTTTTGACGTGGCCCTTAACGTGGTGGGATATGCCCCACTGGGCGGCTTGCTCGCACTGAGCGCTTTGCGCGCCGGCAAGGGCCGCAGCCCCGTATGGCTGCCGCTGCTCTACTGCGCTTTGCTCTCTCTGACCATGGAGTCCTTGCAAAACTACTTGTCCGCGCGGGTGGCGTCCAAAGAGGATTGGCTCTTGAACTCGCTAGGCGCATGGGCTGGTGCGGTCACGACACTCGGCCTTGAAAAATTAGGTGCGATTGACCGCTGGAGCCGCTTCCGAAAGCGTTGGTTCGCGGAGCCGTCTCGTGGCGGCATTGTCCTTTTGGCAACTTGGCCCATGGCCTTGTTGTTCCCTGCTGCAGTGCCCTTCGGTTTGGGTCAAGTGATGGCGCGCATGGAAGAGGTCGTAGCAGAGTGGTTTGTCGATACGCCGTTTGTCGATTGGTTACCGGTATCCGATAGTGCAGGTGCACCCTTGGCTCCTGGGGGCGTCATGACCTGCGTTATCTTGGGATTGCTCATCCCTAGCCTGTTGGGCTTTAGTCTAGTGCGTGCACCGCTGCGCCGCTTGTTGTTTGTATGGGTGGTGATGGTCGTTGGTGTTTTGGTGAGCGGGCTTTCAGCGGCACTGACCTGGGGCCCTGAGCATGCGTGGGCATGGCTTGACTTGCCGACCCAACTTGGTTTGGGCATTGCCTGGTTGCTTGCAACTGCACTGTGCTTGGTGCCATGGCGTGCAAGCGCGGCGTTAGCGGTATTAGCCTTGGGTATATACCTGAGCCTGTTAAATCAAGCGCCTGAAAGTCCGTATTTTGCCCAAACATTGCAAGATTGGGAGCAGGGTAAATTCATTCGGTTCAATGGCTTGGCGCAGTGGCTGGGCTGGCTTTGGCCCTACGTTACTTTGGTCTATGTGTTGTCGCTGATGTGGCGGCGCGATACAAAAAACTAAAATCTGCACATGAGCTCAACCCCATCAGAACTTTCATCCCTCTCCCAATCCGAACACGGGTCCTACTATCAGCGGCACATTTTTTTCTGCCTCAACGAACGAACGAGTGGCGAGCAGTGTTGTGCCCACCAAGGTGCGCAGGCTGGTTTTGAGCGTTGCAAGCTGCAAATTAAAGCAGCCGGTTTGTCGGGTGCGGGCCAGGTGCGCGTCAACAAAGCAGGCTGCCTAGACCGCTGCGCTGCAGGCCCGGTTGCAGTGGTGTACCCCGAGGCGGTGTGGTACACCTTTGTAGATGCGTCAGACATTGACGAAATCGTCGAATCGCACCTCAAGAACGGCAAGGTGGTGGAGCGGTTGCGGGTGCCAGTCGAGGTAGGGCGCTAGAGGCGCAGCATGTATGAATCCTAAAACCCAAAAATTTACCCTGCAAGGCCCTGCGGGCGTGATAGAAGCCCAAAGTGATGCGCCGACTTTGGACCAGGGTGTTGCGGTGCGTGGGGTGGCGGTGATTGCCCATCCGCACCCCTTGTTTGGCGGCACCATGGATAACAAGGTGGTGCAGACCTTGGCGCGTGCATTTGTGCAGTGCGGCTGGCAAGCGGTGCGGTTTAATTTTCGTGGCGTAGGCGCCAGCGCCGGGGCGTATGACGAAGGTCGGGGTGAGTTGCAAGACTTGCTCGCGGTTGTGGCGCATGCAACACCCCACGGGCCGCTGGCCTTGGCCGGATTTTCCTTTGGCGCGTTTGTCACTAGCCATGCGGTACAGGCACTACTGCCAAGCAGAGTGCCTGAAAAGCTGGTGCTAGTAGGCACTGCCGCCACGCGCTTTGCCGTGGCCCAGGTCCCCGCAGACTTACACGACCGCACTTTGGTGCTGCACGGTGAACAAGACGACACGGTGCCTTTGGCCGATGTGATGAACTGGGCGCGCCCCCAAACACTGCCAGTGGCGGTCATCCCCGGGGTGGAGCACTTCTTTCATGGACAATTGCCCCTGCTGCGCAGTTTGGTGGTTCGCCACTTGAATGCGCCAACCTAGTTCGAGCCCTCATTTTTTTGTATTTCCCCTGCCGACTCACGTTGAGTTGCACTGCTGATCTTTAACCTCCTCATGAAATCCATATTTGCCACTTTCCTCGCTGCTGTGTGCCTTTCTGCGGCAGCGCAAGCGCCCCAGCCCCCAGAAATTGCTGCGCGCTCCTACTTGCTGATGGATATCTCGGC
>JBIIYT010000359.1:0-3048 GCA_044346675.1 Rhodoferax sp.
TCTTGTGCGGGCAGGCTCATGGTCACGCCCAAGGCACGGCCACGGGGGATGATGGTGACCTTGTGCACCGGGTCGCACTTGGGCAGCAGCTTGCCAATGAGCGCGTGGCCGGACTCGTGGTAGGCGGTATTCTTGCGCTCTTCTTCGGGCATCACCATGCTCTTGCGCTCGGGGCCCATCAAGATTTTGTCTTTGGCTTTCTCAAAATCTTGCATCTCTACCAAGCGGGCGTTGCGCCGGGCTGCCATCAGCGCTGCTTCGTTGCACAGGTTGGCCAAATCTGCACCGCTCATACCGGGGGTACCACGGGCAATGGTCATGGCGCTGACGTCTTGGCCCAAAGGCACTTTGCGCATGTGCACGTTCAAAATTTGCTCACGGCCACGAATATCGGGCAGCGTCACGTACACCTGGCGGTCAAAGCGGCCGGGGCGCAGCAAAGCGGCGTCCAAAATGTCGGGCCGGTTGGTAGCAGCCACCACAATCACGCCCACGTTGGTCTCAAAGCCGTCCATCTCCACCAGCATTTGGTTCAGGGTTTGCTCGCGCTCGTCGTTGCCACCGCCCAAGCCTGCGCCGCGTTGGCGGCCTACCGCGTCAATCTCGTCAATAAAGATGATGCAAGGCGCATTCTTTTTGGCGTTTTCAAACATATCGCGCACGCGCGATGCGCCCACGCCCACAAACATTTCCACAAAGTCAGAACCCGAAATGCTGAAGAAAGGCACCTTGGCCTCCCCCGCGATCGACTTGGCCAACAGCGTTTTACCGGTACCGGGTGGGCCAACGAGCAACAGACCACGGGGAATGCGCCCACCGAGCTTCTGGAACTTGGAGGGGTCTTTCAAAAAGTCCACCACCTCTTTCACTTCTTCTTTGGCTTCGTCGCAACCGGCCACGTCGGCAAAGGTCACGGTGTTAGTGTTTTCATCGAGCAAGCGCGCCTTGCTTTTGCCAAAGCTAAACGCCCCACCCTTGCCACCACCTTGCATTTGGCGCATGAAGTACACCCACACACCTATAAGCAGCAACATGGGGCCCCAGCTGACCAACAGCGTCATCAACAGCGAGCCTTCTTCGCGGGGTTTCACATCAAACTTGACGCCATTGGCAATCAAATCACTCACCAAGCCGCGATCCAGGTTAGTGGCATTGGTGCGCACGCGTTTGCCGTCCGTAGTTTCGGCCGAAATATCGCCACCGCCAATACCCTCAGGAATCACTGCGGACTTGATTTGGCGGCTGCGCACCATCTCAAGAAACTCGGAATACCCCACCGAGGTAACGCCAGAAACCGCGCGCCCCTCGAAGGACTTAAACACAGTGAACAGGACCAAGCCCACCACCATCCACACTGCAATTTTTGAAAACCACTGATTATTCAAGCGAAGCTCCTATAGCGGGCGCAAAAGACAATTAACGAATACCTTGAGGTACTTGCGACCCATTTTAGGCGTTTCAAGCCTACGGGGGCGCTAAATTTCATTTTTTCAGACCTACAGCGCAAAAGGTCTTAGGCCCAATGGCGCCTAGCCCCTAAGGCCCTGCCCCACCAAAAAGGTCTCAGACGAGCGGTCGCGCGATGCCTTGGGCTTGTGGGGCTTTACCACCTCAAACGCGGCTTTAAAGTGCTTCACCACATCGTTGTAGCTGCCGCCATGGAACACTTTGGCCACCAGCGCGCCCTGGCGTTTCATGTGGTTTTGGGCAAATTCAATCGCCAGCTCTACCAAATGCTCTATGCGCGCCGCGTCTGCCGAGGCAATGCCCGACAAATTGGGCGCCATGTCTGACACCACCACATCGGCTTGCCGCCCGCCCAAGGCGGCCTCTAGCTGGGCCAGCACATCGGCCTCGCGAAAGTCGCCCTGGATAAAGTTCACCCCCTCTATGGGCTCCATGGGCAATAAGTCCAGCCCAATGATGGTGCCATTCATCTCCCCCACCGCTGCGCCCTGGGGCGACATGCGCCTGCGCGCATACTGACTCCACGCGCCGGGCGTGCAGCCCAGGTCCACCACCAGGTAGCCGGGCTTGATCAGGCCAAAGGTCTCGTCCAGCTCTTTGAGCTTGTAGGCGGCGCGGGCGCGGTAGCCCTCGCGCGTGGCGAGCTTCACGTAGGGGTCGTTAATGTGGTCATGCAGCCAGGCTTTATTGACCTTGCTGCCGCCTTTGTTTACGCCCTTATTTACGTCTTTGTTGGGAGTTTTCATTGCGTCGATAATACCGGTATGCCCAAAATAGAACTCACACCCGCCCAGCGCAAAGACCACCGCGCCGAAGCCCACCACCTCGACCCCGTAGTTATGGTGGGTGGCGACGGCCTAACCGCCAACGTTAAAAAAGAAATCGACGCCGCGCTCAATGCCCACGGGCTTATCAAAGTGCGGGTGTTCTCCGACGACCGCACCGCGCGCGAAGCCATGTTCCAAACCTTGGCCGATGACTTGAGCGCTGCGCCCATTCAGCACATCGGCAAACTGCTGGTGCTTTGGCGCCCGCAGGTGAAGAAAGACAAAGAAAAAGCCGTGGACGAAGACCGTATGGCCGGCCCACGCGACTTCAAAGTGCTGAAATACAGCAAACGCGCCGGCCAGCGCCCCGAGGTAAAAACCCTGCGCGTGCTCGGCAACCAGCGACTGACTGCGGGTGGCAATGTGCGCCGGGCTAAGCCTAAGCCGCCGGTGAGCGTGAAAAAGCGGAGTCAGACCTGAGCGACCGGAGCGAGATATGCCCACGGTGCACCAACCCACAGGAGTTACCAGCATGAACGCAGTAGTTTTTGAACATGTACGGGTTAACGAACTACCCGCAGCTTGGCGCGCCAAGTTATCCAAAGGAGCACTCGCGCGCTTGACGCAAGTGACCGTTCGTATTGAAGAAGAGGCGGACGATGCCAGCGCAGCGCAGGCCTTGTCGACCATCAAAGCCAACCCCTTGTTTGGGATGTGGGCTGGGCGCGAGGATTTGCAGGATGTAGCGGCCCATGTGCGGCGCTTACGTGCACCGCGCTTAAACGCCGATGGTTCGCGCAGCAAGAAGTAATAC
>JBIIYT010000360.1:0-3046 GCA_044346675.1 Rhodoferax sp.
TCCACATTGCGCACCCAATGCTTGACGGCGGGATGCACGTCAATCGCGCGGGCGCAGACAAATTCCTCCGCCGGCTTCCCGTCCTTGCGCTTCTCACTCAAGTCGTTGATCACAGAGTAATAGTGTTTCTTGAACCGGAACCGTCCAGAGTAAAACGGCGGTCTCGCCGCGTATTGATTTGGGCGAAACGTAAAGGCATGGCGAAAGCTGTCAGCCAATACTGGCGCAGCGGTAAAGCCCGGTAGCGCTTTCTGAAACCCGTTATTCACTGCCAATAGCCGCCGTCGGTCAATTTCACGTCGCACTGCCTCGGCCAGCAGGTATTTGCCGCGCACCAAGGCGGTAAGCGTTAATCCACGGTCGCCAATCAGATGCCGCACCAGCGCCAGCAACCATTTGAGCAATGCAGCCTGGCCAACATCCACTTGCCTACATGCGCGGTCAAGGTGGCGCACCAGGTCGTGCTCATCCGCATGGGCTTTCACGTCGTTCAAATGCAGTTGACCACTTTCCGCATTGTCGTAAACCACTTTGTCGCCGGAGACGTCAATCTCAAAAATGGTGCCACTCTCATGCACTGTGAAGCCCGGTAGGCTCACCACTTCGGCAAACAAATCAAAGTCGCCAAGCTCAGCCAACACCCGGCGTTCCACCGGCTGCAATTCCCCATCCCACTCCAGGCACAGTTGAGGCAGCGGCGCGAATGGCACGCCGCGTGAAGCCGGGGCCAGTTGGGCGTCTTGGCGGGCGCGCTCCCGCTCGATCACTTCTTGCACAGCTTGCTGCTGCTTACCGGGTTTGCACGAGGCCAGTAAAAAGTCTTCCACGTCCGTCGTCAACTCGCCACGCACGATCACCGTCGCGCCCGTTGACGTGGGGCGAATCTCGATGGTGTCTTTCAATGCTTCGGGAATTGGCTGCGTCGGGTTAACGGGCAGCGCAATGACGGCCTCTACTGGCAGCAGTGGCCGCTGTGTCCCATCATCAAACGAAGGGAAAGCCGTCTGTGATTCGGTAATGGCCGCCTGCGCCTCATAGCGCTCGAACCCCATGTTGTTCACCAGCCGGTCCACCAGCGCATCGGCAGCGCGAGCCGTAGCCATAGACACCACATGCGCATAGGCTTTACCCAGCTCGGGTTGCTGGCGTGGCCGCGCATAGGGCATACGCAACACGCGCCCCAGCAATTGCTCCACGTCTTTGCCGCTCTTCATATCCTGCAAGCTGCACAGCACATAGGCAAACGGGCAATCCCAGCCTTCTTTCAACGCCTTGACCGTGATCACAAAGCGAATGGGGCAAGTTGACTCCGCCAGCACAATGCCCTCCAGCTCTTTATGCTCGCCAGTGGCAACGGCAATTTGCTTACGGTCCAGCTTTTCACCATCGGGACTGATTAGATGCGCAAGCAGTGTTTCCACATTTGCTTCGCCATTCACATCCTCGGCCTGGAATAACAACACCGGGCGAATGTAGTCGGCCTCTTTTGCCGCAATGGTCTCCAGCCGCTCGCGTGTCAGCACCGCATCACGCACAGCATCTTTCCAGCCGGTTTTGTGCTCCATCAACACAATGGGGAGCTTGATCATTTCCTCGTTGGCCAGCGCCTGAGCGCCAACGTGAAAAATCACATTGCTGTCCGGCATGGGTGTCGCCGTCAGTTCGATCAAGCAGGCCGGATGCAACTCGCGCAGCGTGCGAAAAGCCTGCTCTGTGCGGTTGTTGTGTGCCTCGTCCACGATCACGATGGGTTTGTGCAGCGTCAGCCAGTTGGCCAGCGATGCCTTCACACGGCCAAGGTCAGCCACGGTTAGGTAGGGCTGCGCGGCAATGTCTGCCTCTGTCACTTTGCCCAGCTGGATTTCCTGTTGGGGTGTGAGTGCCTGGAAATGGGGGGCCAGCGATTCATCAAACGAATACACAGTCCGAATCGTCTTGTCCTTGACGTTGAACGACTGAATCGTTGCCACAATGATGATGGCCGAATTGCCCGCCTCTATCGGGCCAACGGTCGCCAGGTCATCCAATGCGCAAACCCGCACGCGCTCACCAAAGTGCTGGGTCAAAGCTTCCCGGCACGGGTTGCGCGGTGTAGACAGGGTCGCCAGCGTCTGGCTGCGAATGGCATCCGACGGCACCAGCCACAGGGCCACGGGTGCGGCCGTATCGCGCAAGGTTTTCCCCGCCTGGGCGACAGCGTGCGCAGCCAGAAAAGTTTTGCCGCCGCCGGTTGGAATGCGTACACACACGGCGGGCACATCGCCCAGTGCATCCGGATCGTATTTCGCCTGCCAGCTCTGGCCGTTTTTCTCGTGCAATGGTGCGCACGCAAGCCACGCAGCATCCAGCCCGGTGGTGCGCAGTTTGTAAAAGAAGCCGTCGAGCGTTGTTAGTGCCTTCTGTTGGTAGTCCTTGAGGGCAAACATGGTCATCGCGCCTTGATGTCGTAGGGGATTTGTTTGAACGTGATACCAGCCTCACGCAAGCGGGCTTCGCCCAGGCGCGTGGTTTCGCCATAGACCACGCGCGGTCCGTTGTGGGGAAACAGTGCATCAATGTGCGCCAGCACATTGGCGGTCAATACATTGCCACCGGCTGGTCGGCGGTCCCCCAGAATCCCGTTGTAGAGCAGCACATAGGCGGTGCCTTCATGCACGCCCAACAATGGCGAATCGAAAGTTTGGCGGGCAGGGTTTCCGGTCTCGAAATGCCAGAGATAGGTAGCCAGTGCGGCGAAGCGCACGGCGGGGTGAATGCCACCATCGGCATCGAATACAGGCTCTCCCAACTTATGAAAGCGGAATCCACCGCCACCCTCCCAACCAACTGACTGCGAAACGCCGTTTTGATCGCCCGAAACAACGCCATTCAGACGCGGAAGGCACTTGGTTACCGCGTGTTCACCGCGTTCAATGCCAATGTACTTCCGCCCCATTTTGTGGGCTACTGCAGCCGTCGTGCCGGAGCCAAGATACGCATCCAGCACCAAGTCATCGGGGCGTGTTGTCAATTCCAATATTCGTTTTAGTAGCGCTTCGGGCTTCTT
>JBIIYT010000055.1:0-10147 GCA_044346675.1 Rhodoferax sp.
AACCTGGATTGCAAGCAGGTGCCTTCGACCGCTCGGCCACGACTACGCGTGAGTTTGGTAGGACCTGCCGGGGTCGAACCGGCGACAACCCGGTTAAAATCCGGATACTCTGCCAACTGAGTTAAGGTCCCGTTGTGTTTTGCAATCTGCATGGTGTCTTCGGCGGGACTCGAACCCGCAGGGGCGCGGGTTTTAAGCCCGGTAGCTGTGCCGATTTGCATTAGCCACGAAGACTAGAGCTCACCATGGTGACAAAGGTGTTGCCTTCGTCGCGCCGAGTCTTGGTCACAGCCAAGGCAATGCTAAGGTCATCGCATTCTTGCGCGCACACTTGGTGCCCAGGGAAACGTTTCGAACGCTCGACCTGCCGCTTACAAGGCGGCTGCTCTGCCAGCTGAGCTACATGGGCAGTTTGTATGGTGTCTGCGGATGGGGTCGAACCATCGGCCACCGCCTTATCAAGACGGTGCTCTACCACTGAGCTACGCAAACACGAAATGGGTGCGGGATTTTCACCCGCGAAAACGAACGCACGGCTGCGCTCTCCTGTGCGCGAATAACTAAAGTCGCAGCTTTCTCTCGTTTTCTATTTTGGTCCGTAATGGGTGAATCGAACACCCCACGTCCTGATCCCAAAGCAGGTGACATTCCACTTGCCTAATTACGGAAAATTGTTTGGCTCCCCGAGCACGGATCGAACGTGCGACAACTCGGTTAACAGCCGAGTGCTCTACCAACTGAGCTATCGGGAAATGAAGTCCAAAAAATGTTTGGCGCATGCGTCCAAATTTGGTGCCCCAGGCGAGATTCGAACTCGCAAAAGCCCTGCTTCTAAGGCAGGTAGGTGTGCCAGTTTCCATTAGCCACCGGGGCAAAGGTGTTGGAAGAGGGTCCAGGGCTCGAACCTGGCCGGTCACAGTCAAAGTGTGATGCCCTACCAACTAGGCTAACCCCCTATCAATCGTGGCGCCCCCCAAAAGGATTTGAACCTTTCCCAACGGTTTTGGAGACCGCCGTGCTGCCAGCTACACCAGGGAGACAAAAGTGAAAAAATTGAGTCCCGTACCGGATTCGAACCGGTGATCTACTGGATGAAAACCAGTTGTCCTAGGCCGCTAGACGAACGAGACAAAATCGAAAATTGTTTTCGAGTGGTAGGCGCCTCTTCCTCACGCTGCCATGGCATGCATAGGCAGCTAACGCTGATGCCAATAGGACGTCTCCAGTTGGCCATGACTCGAAAATTGGTCGGTGTACAAGAATTTGAACCTTGGACCCCCTGCTCCCAAAGCAGGTGCGCTACCAGGCTGCGCCACACACCGAAGAAAACTGGTCGTTAGTCCTGGATTCGAACCAGGGCCGTCGCGATTATGAGTCGCGCGCACTACCACTGTGCTAACTAACGATTTTCCATTTCGTCAGTACTCACAACGTGACGCCTCACGCTGCACCCACCTCGTACGCTGTGTACGAAGATGGACACATTAGGTTGAATCCCATGGGCGCGGACTCGCGATCAACCTTCTATGCAAATACTGACGAAATGGGGCGCAGAATCGGGCGCCAACAAGTGACACCCACATGGGTCTGCACACCATCTCGATGGTGTTGGCGCACAGCAGCTCACGCCGCAGCACGTTGGTCCCAACACCATCACATGACATCAAATTGTTAATGAGCAACATGGCGAATTCGTCGATGCGAAGGCCAGATAAACAAAAAGCCCGGAATCCTTTCGGACGCCGGGCTTGTAGGTTGAATACAACCTGAGGTTGGCTATGTGCCACCTCCACCCGGTTTGAGCGATGTTTCCAAAGAGTTCCCTTGGGGGAGCTGTTTGGAAATAGAACTCGTGTGTGTAAATCGATCTGAAGACCAATTTGTTGCCAGAGAGGAAATCTCTGAATGCACAGAATGAATCGCGCACGGCATACCACCGCAGACTGGTAGTCCGCTTATGGTTGGTAATGCGTTTCTGAGGGTCACGATTTTTCTCTTTAAAAAAGTAGGTCTTAAAAAATTACTTAGAACTCAACGGAAGCCGTTTTGTTTTGGTTAAAGCTAATGTAAATTGAATTTACACCACAGTCAACAAAATAGTAAAATGAATTTACACCCGTTGTTTTTATGCATACACCACCAACACAAACCATCCCCAACCTACGTCTGCGCAATGTCATGGCGCTGTACAAACAATTCGTTGAGCACCAGGTGGCCTTGGGCGAGTCACCCTTGGGCCTTGAAAGGGCTTATGCGCAGCACATCGTCATCTCCCCTAGCCTATGGAGTCAGATCAAGGGCGGCCGCTCTATTGGCGACGCCTTGGCCAGGCAGATTGAAAACAAGAGCGACAAGAATGCTGGCTGGCTCGATGAGCTGCATCCAGATACAGCACCAGATCCGGCGGAGGAGAAATTTATCGCGATGTGTAGGGAAGCGTGGCGTGGCGGGAATCGAAAAACGCGGGCGGATCTAAAAAGACTGGTTGCGGCCACCACGAACCGATAGCAGAGTCCGCAATAGATCAGGGTAGAAAAACTTCTTAGCGTTTTTTAGCGCGCACCATCCAGCCGCCATCCATTTGCTCCACAGCAAAACTCACTGGCAAAAACTGTTCAATAACACGCGCGTTGGTACGGCTGTGCTCCGAGATAGCTACCGCCCAGTACTGTCCGGGTGTGCCTTGCATGCAGGCCAGTGCCATTGGAATCATTAGTTGGTCTGCCAAGTGCTCGCCCACTGGTGCCTGGTTACCCAGGTAGGCTTGCACTTCGCGCAACACACTGCGCGCCACGTCTTCCGCGCGCACGCTTTTTTCACCAAAGGCGGTGATGACCTCGGCAATGTGTTCAAACTGCAGAATTACCTGCAAGGCATTTCCGGGGCCTTCGTTGCTGCGCAGGGAACGGTCTCGCAGCTGGTGCTCTTCCCAGCCTAGGGCACGCCCCAACACATCGAGCTCACGGCGTGCAACGCCCTTGGGTAAGCCCGCGTGCAGACACTCAGCCCACGAACCCACCAGCGCACCGCGCTGAACAATGTTAATTTCCGCAAGACCATCACTGGGCGGGTGAATGCACACCTCCACCTCGCCACCACCAGCGGGATAAAAGCCGTTTCGATTCAGCTTAAGCGTATACAGCTCCGGGCCCGCCCCCGAAAAATACCGTGCCATTTGGCTCAGAAAAGTGGCAGACGGAGCCATGGGGTTGTGCGTACCTCCACGCAGAATCAGGTTAGAAGGCTGCTGCGCCATGACCAGCGGCCACAACACCGTTTGCAACACCAGCATGCAACTTCCTGCAGATCCAACCGCAAATTCGTAGTCCCCACCACAAACCGCCCCAGGCGAAAACGTCAACTCGGTTGCACCCAACTGCACGGCATTGCCTTCGGCGTCAACCGCTTGGCAATGTGCCGCACCTCCGCCCACGGCAACCGCTGCCTTTACGCACGCCAGGTGCTGACGCATCAACCCCGGCTTGGGCCGCTTGGCACGGATGTTTACCAGGTTAAAGGCCTGGCCGGTAATCAAGCTCAAAGCTAGCGCGGTGCGCAGAATTTGCCCACCGCCCTCGCCTTGCGAGCCGTCGATTTCAATCCTTTGTTGAAGTTCTGTTTCCATTGTTATTTTTCACTTTCTACGCACCCGCCGTAGCGGGTCCTAAATCGAAATTAGCCCTTCACGCACACCACCTGCTTCAGCGTGTAAACGACTTCTACCAAGTCATTCTGGGCCAGCATCACGGCGTCGATGTCCTTGTAGGCCATTGGGATCTCATCGATCACTTCGGCATCTTTGCGGCATTCCACTCCCTCCGTGGCGCGTACCTGGTCTTCCACCGTGAACAGCTTCTTAGCCTTGGTGCGGCTCATGGTGCGCCCTGCCCCGTGGCTGCAGCTGTTGAAGCTGTCTGGGTTACCCTTACCGCGCACGATGAAGCTTTTGGCACCCATGCTCCCCGGGATAATCCCCAGCTCTCCAGCCTTGGCACTCACCGCACCCTTGCGGGTCACAAACACCTCTTGCCCAAAGTGCGTTTCTTTCTGCACATAGTTGTGGTGACAGTTCACCGCCTCCAAGTGCGTCTCAAACGGTTTGGCAATGGACTTGCGTAGTGCGCCAATCACGGCCTGCATCATCACCTCGCGGTTCAGACGGGCAAACTTTTGCGCCCAACCCACACCGCGCACATAGTCACCAAAATACTGGGCACCTTCTTCAAAGTAGGCCAGGTCCTGGTCCGGCAGGTTACGCTGGTGCAGTTCGGCATCTTTCTTGGCCAGCTCAATAAAGTGTGTACCAATGGCGTTACCCACACCGCGTGAACCGCTGTGCAGCATGATCCACACGCTACCCGCTTCATCTAGGCAAATTTCCACAAAGTGGTTACCCCCGCCTAGGGTTCCCATGTGGCGGTGGTTGTTGGTGTTTTTCAGGCGTGGGTAGTCCACGCACAGGGCGTCAAACTCCTCCACTAGCTGGGCCCATGCGGTGTCTGCAGCTGCGGGCGTGTTTTCCCACGACCCTTTATCGCGGTTGCTCCCGTCGCGGCGGTATTGCTTGGGCGACATGCCGTGTGGCACCGCCTTTTCAATCTCACTACGCAGCGGCCCTAGGTTATCCGGCAGGTCGCTGGCCACCAGCGTGGTCTTGCAGGCAATCATTCCGCAACCAATGTCTACCCCCACCGCGGCGGGAATGATGGCCTTGATCGTAGGGATCACGCTGCCGATGGTGGCGCCAATACCGTAGTGCACATCCGGCATCACGGCCAGGTGGCTAAACACAATGGGTAGCTTGGCCGCGTTTTCCAGCTGGCGCTGGGCCTCGGCTTCCACCGGCACGCCATTGGTCCACATCTTCACGGGCACTCCGCCCTCTACGTTGAGTTGTTGGTAAGTCATTTTTCTATTCTCTCTTTCATTCATTGCACCATGCCACGGGCCGCAGCGCGGGCGTAATTCACCAATTCCGTATCGCTATTTTTTTCGGCGATAAAGCGCTCTATTCGCTGATCGATAGCCGCTTGGCGTTCTAAATAACGACCATCGTGGCCAACGCCGTGCAAGGCCGACTGTTGCACCTCTCGGCACGGCATATCCAACATTTCGCAGAACACATGCCAAAGCGCGTCGCGCCACTCAGCAATGTCCTTGGAACTCCAGAAAGTGGGCCACACGTCAAACCACATATAGCACACGAAATCCAGCCGCTTGACACTGTCTTCATCGCCCTGTGCCTCTGCCGCATCCAAGCGTGGGCCAATGCAATCGCGCCACAAAGACGGGAATGCTTCCATCATTCGCATGGCATCCGCAAGCGGGACTGACGGATCGTTTGCCATATGCGGAATATCGCCCGCGTTGTTGCTCATCACATGGTTCAAACCCATGCCCACCTGCTGGTTGCTGTACGGTGTCAAATCAGTACCCGCGTTGGCAAACATCAGGGTCTGAATACGCGTCCACTCCAGCGGTGTGGCCTCGAATTCCGGCTCATCACTATTCCAATACCACTCTTGTTCACCTTCCTTTGGTACGGGGCGATCAAACAGGTAGCGCAATGCGTTGGCATAGAGCTCTGGATCCAGGCCAATGGCTTGCGCAGTCAGCGGCGTAGACAGTCTCGCTTGTCGCCTCTCGCGTGCAGTCAATTTTTTTGTTTTCATAGTCTCTATTTTCAATATGGTGGACACGACGGGATTCGAACCCGCATCAATACGGCGACCATGGTGTTTAAATCCTGTGGCCCAGTGGACGATTGGAAACGCGCGCCAGTGACAGACCCGTCATCGGAGCCAGCACCTGCATCCTCAACCTTGCTCGTCCACCGACTTGCCCGCCGTACTCGGCGTTACCCGAGCTGCCGGCAATATCAACATTTTTGGCAGTGGCGCTCCCTTCTGTGCCTGCGTGCCCTTATCTCTTTTGCTTTGAAGCTCGCTCAAAAATCACCCGGCGCAACTTGAAAACAAGCAACACCGACTGACCGCCACATGGCCACAACGCGATCACGGTCGTCAAACACTGCGACAAGGCGCTGCTGATCTTCGATTAGCATTCCATCAAACCATTGCCGCTTCAATACGTCGTCGGCAGTGAAATCGCCTTCTCGACGCATCATCACGACTTCTTCAAGCTCATTTGGCTTAAAGGTCGTGTTGTCTGCAAGCCAAGCTATCGTTTTTTCGCGCACTTCATCGCTACGGCCGGAGAAAAACCAAACTTCGGCCCCCGCACCACGAAGTTGCTCCATGGTTCGGATGACCGGTGTGTTCGGCAAGTCTTGATCGCATGTGGCATAGAACTTACGCCACTTTTCGGCATCCGCGTTTGCGTCATCCACCATGTGTCTACGGTGGTCAATCATTGCAATCGTTCCATCTATGTCAAATATGTAAAGTGGCTTCATCTCAGTCTCCAACTTCAGTTCTCAACGCAGCTTCACCAGCCCATTGAGCACGCTATCCAATCCGCCAAACACAGAGATCTTGTCAATGCGTTCGGCCACACGTTCCAAGGTTTCCAACTCTTTCATACGCAAAGCGATGGGGTTGTCCTCCATCAACTTAGCGGTATTCAACAGCGAGCGCGTAGCAGCGGTCTCCTCGCGGCGACGGATCACGTTGGCCTGGGCCGATTTCTCTGCCTCCACCACCTGGGCAAGAATGGTTTTCATCTCGCCAGGCAAGATGATGTCCTTCACGCCCACGCCTTCTAGGGTGATACCGGCAACCATCAGCTTCTGCGCCGCAAAGTCCTTCACGATGGTGTCAATCGTCGCCTTGTCTTCAAGCAACTCGTCCAGCGAGCGGGTACCGACCGCGGCGCGCAGACCAAACTGCAACTCGCGGTACACCAACTCCGCAGGTTTTGCGGTGTTGGCAAACGCCTTTTGCACATCGTCAAAGCGCCATGTGGCGGACAGGTTCAAACGCAAGCCCACTTTGTCCTTAGTCAGGATGTCCTGGCCGCTGATCTCCAGCGCCTGCGAACGCAAATCCACGCACTCCACCTGCACTTGCCGGTTGTAGCGCCAGAACCCATAGGCCCCAGCACCCAACAGCTCTTGCAACTTGCCGTCTACCGTCAAAATGCCCACGTGGTAATCGGGTACCTGCACCAGCAACACACCACCTAAGCCGGCCACTGGGCGCTGGCGCAGCTGGGTCTGATTCAATTTTCCAACCAAGTCAGATGACAACTTTTCGCTGACGGCGATATCCACCACGTCCACACGCACTTCGTTCAAGCCCTTCCAATACAGCTTGCGGGTGGCAGGTGCCAACACTTCTACCAGCAGGCCATTCTCGTAACGCATACCCACTTGGGTATCGGTCAGCGCGGCGTGCACAAACTCTTGCGCCACAACTTCGGGCTCCTTGGCCATGAAGTAGTCGGACAAGCCGTGCACGAAGGCTGTTTGCTCCATGGCAAAGGTTTCGATGCGCACATGCGCACCCCAAGTATTTACCCAGTGTTGACCGGGCTGCAGGACTCGCTCAAAGTCGCCATTGCGCAGCAACAAGCCGCGTTCATTTTTCTTGATGGTGATACGTTTCAAACCAAACATTTTTCTCTCCTCTTTTCAACAAATCTTTAACCTGAAGGGCCGCAGCAGCAACAGACGCGGGCTCCGGGTGCAGGCACCTTTTGACAGTGGTTTAAGCCGGGGCATCCCCTACTCTCAGCGCACTGCCTCTGGATGCCGCAGTACCTTTGCACTGGCGACTGCTGCTGGTGGGCGTTTTGACGACCCACTTGCGGCGCTTCTCTCTTCACTTCCAAGTAAGCTGGCTTTCTTACGACCAGCGTTCGGCGGGATTCGAACCCGCGACAGTCGTGTTATCAGCACGGTGCTCTACCTATCTGAGCTACAGAACGGTGGCATCTAGGAATCGAACCTAGCGGGGTGGCTCCTCTACCCGAGCCACCCCTTGACCACATGCCCTTGTGCCCCACGTTTCCAGGTCGCGGCATACAAAATGGCACTGACATAAACCAGACCTTTTTGCACCAGCGGGGCCCGGTTACCCGGAAACCCCTGCTTGTTAGCGAACAACTTCTGCGCATGGCATTACCTGTACTGCATGCAGCATGCCAACTTTTGCGATATCGAAACGAATTTCTTAAGTTGTTGAATTTATTGAATATTTTTAAATTAAATGCAGGGGAAGTCCTTGCCTCCAACGTCTGTATCTCCCATAAATAGCATATTTGCTAGTAAACTAGCTTTATGAAGAAGACCGTCGTTATCGGGTTTTTAGGCACCCAGCTCGACTCCGGCCTCAGCCCCACGCGCTGGGAAAAGTGGCGCCCTACGGTGTCGCTGGCCCAGCATGAAGACCTGCAGGTGGACCGACTGGAGTTGCTGCACGACGCACGCAGCAGCACTTTGGCTCAGCAGGTGCGTGCGGACTTCGTCCAGATGTCGCCCGGCACCGAGGTGAAGCTGGTCGAAATGAATCTGACCAACCCTTGGGACTTTGGGGAGGTGTATACCGCGCTGTATGACTGGGCATCGGCCTACCCGTTTAACCCGGACGGTGAGACCTACCAAGCCCACATCACCACCGGCACCCACGTGGCGCAGATCTGCCTTTTTCTGCTGGTAGAGGCGCGCTTCATACCGGGGGTGTTGCTGCAAAGCGCGCCACCCAAAGGCCGGCAGGGGCGTGGCCCAGGCAGCCACGAGGTGATTGACTTGGATCTGTCGCGTTATGACGCTATCAACCAACGTTTGCATGTGGCGCAGCAAGACGCCGTGTCGTTTCTCAAAAGTGGCATTGCCACCCGCAACACCCGCTTCAATACCTTGGTTGCAGAGGTCGAACGGGTAGCCGTCCAGAGCAAGGCGCCCATGTTGCTCACCGGCCCAACGGGTGCGGGCAAGTCTATGTTGGCACGGCGCGTATACGAGCTGAAAAAAGCACGCCACCAGATAGAAGGGGAGTTTGTGGAAGTGAACTGCGCCACCCTGCGGGGGGACGGGGCAGGATCTACCCTATTCGGCCACAAGAAGGGGGCATTCACCGGCGCTATTACCGACCGACCTGGCCTGCTGCGCACCGCACACGGCGGATTGCTATTTCTGGATGAGATTGGTGAACTGGGTCTGGACGAGCAGGCCATGCTGCTCAAGGCGGTGGAAGAAAAGCGCTTTTTACCCATGGGGGCGGACCGCGAGGTGCACAGCAGTTTTCAACTGATTGCGGGGACCAACAAGGACTTGCGCATAGAGATCAACGCTGGGCGTTTTAGGGAAGACCTGTTTGCCCGTATCAACCTGTGGACCTATACCCTGCCCGGCTTGGCCCAGCGGCGTGAAGACATAGAGCCCAATATGGACCACCAGCTGACCCTAGCGGCACAAGAGTTGGGGAAACAAGTGCGCTTTACCACCGAGGCCCGGAGCGCCTACCTGCGCTTTGCCACAGCAACAGACTCCAACTGGCGTGGCAACTTTCGTGACCTGAGCGCGTCCATCACCCGCCTGGCTACCCTGGCAGACCATGGGCGTATTGGCATAGCCTTAGTGCAGGCGGAGATACAACGCCTGCGCTGGCAGTGGCAATCACGGCCCACCCCTGAACTGGTGCCAGGGGCTCCAAACACCGGCACAACCTCACACATAAATCAAACACCGTCACTCGAAGACCTGCTCGGAACAGCAGCCGGCATGCTAGACAATTTCGACCGAATGCAACTAGAAGCGGTTATTGCGGTATGCCGCAAACACGGCAGCATCAGCGATGCAGGTCGGGAGTTGTTTAACGTTTCACGAGAACAGCGCAGTGTCATCAACGATGCAGATCGGCTGCGCAAGTACTTGCTTAAGTTTGGCCTAGATTGGGAGGCAGTCGGCCATTGATGAAGAACTGGCAGCATTGCACGTGCCAAAACCAAAGTGCACCTGGCGGTAGTTCTTCTGCGTGGCCAATTGTTTTGGCTGAAGGCATTTCAACGGATTGATTTTTTGAAATGCAACACCACGGCGTGTTTTGGCTGGCAAGTGCCCGGCGCGCGTCAAGGTAGTTGTCGCCTGATTCACGCAGCTAACTGCTGAATATGGTTTGCCGTAGCGTGCTCCAAGATGACGGAGTCACGTTCTGGATTGAGCGTAACGGCCCCGATGGGCTGCCAG
>JBIIYT010000361.1:0-3034 GCA_044346675.1 Rhodoferax sp.
GCCACGCGCCCCCAAGAGTAGTCTTGGCATAGCGCCGCTCGGCCCGCGTTGAACGCCTCGGTGCCCGCCCGTGGGGCCGCTATCTCGTCTTCCATGGCCTGTATTAGCTCATCCAAATCCGCATTGAGCACGTAGCCCGTGCCATGCAGGCCGTTGGCTGCCACGTCTAAGCGCGTGGAAGCAATCATCTTGGCAGTGCGCGGCTCGCAAAAGTCATCGGTCGCACCGCCGCCGGTCACTATCACCGGGGTGCCGCAGGCTATTGCCTCCATGGCGGGCAGGTTAAACCCCTCCGCCCGGTAGGGCGCGGTGTATACATCGGCCATGCCATACAGGTGGCGCATATCGGCCAGCCGCAGCGTGACCGATAGCATGAGGATGGCATCCTTAAACTCCTGCGCCTGCAAGTGCGGATGCTGCTTCATGATGACGTGCACCACCTCCGATATGCCAATGCCGTAGAGTTTTTTGTC
This sequence comes from Rhodoferax sp., assembly GCA_044346675.1. GTDB lineage: Bacteria > Pseudomonadota > Gammaproteobacteria > Burkholderiales > Burkholderiaceae_C > Allorhodoferax. Next base: position 474 of record JBIIYT010000361.1, read on the forward strand.
ATCTTTGAGCACCAAGCGCGCGTGGGGGTGGCGCTTTCGCACTTCAAAAAATGCCAGCAGCAACAGGTCAATGCCCTTGTTCACCGTCATCGCGCCCAGGTTCAAAAAAACAAAATGCTCGGGCAGAAGCCCCAAGCCGCTGCGCACCGCAGTGCGCTCCTGCGTGGTCAGGGGGTAAAAAAACTCGGAGCTCACGCCGTGGGGCACGATGTGGATCTTTTGCTCTGCAAACCCATACTCCACCAGCTTCATCTTGGACCAGCTCGACGGCGTGACTATCGCGTTGCTCCCCTGGGTAAAGCGCTTCATGGGCAGCGGGTTGCGCGGGAAATAGTCCGCCGCCAGCCCGTACTCCACGGTAATGAAGGTCAGTATCTTAAACGCCGGTGTTTTAGACACCACGTAGGGCGACGCCATGCGCAGCACCGCGTCAAAATGCTCGTTGCGCGGCGCGGGCAGGCTGCTGATAAGCGCCGTCATCGGCTCAGAAAACCCAGGGTTGTTGGCCACTGCGTTCCAAGCGGGGTTCAAGAAAGGCACGTCGCGGTGGTACAGCTGCAAGTCTGGTATCTTGGCAAACTCGCACAACTGGTACTGGTTGACCATGGCGTAAGAATGATTGATGCCGCGCCAGCCTTCGATCAAAATTTTTTTCATCTAAACCCCATGGGTGATCGCTTATTCATTTGGCATTGACTTTTCAAAGACGCCGGTAAGCACCTCTGCCAACACTGTTTTTAACCAAGGCTCGGAGTTGGCCTTCATTGTGGTTCCGGCCTTGTCTTGCAGCGACATGAACTTGCTGGCGTACGGTGACTGCTGCTTTTGTGTGATGATGGAATCGATCTCTTCAGGCGTCATCAGCGGCTGCCATGCTTGCGCAAGGTTCTTATTCCACTGCTCCTGATGCTTAGGCGCCACAACTGCAATTTCTGCCCGCAAAAGCGTATCCGCTTGCTGTGGGCCAAGCCTTGCCTCTATGCCTCTATAGGTGGTTGTGACTTTTGCGAACTGATAAGTCATGCCCTCTAGATTTTCACCTAGGCGCAGGGCCTTGACCATTCGGAGTGCACTCTCTTCACTCTGTCCCAATACCAGACTAGGAAGAACGATCATGACGCATGCAATGCTGACCCGCAAGAACGAAGAAAACTGTGAAGAAATTGACATGGGGTGGGCCTGTCGTGGTGGTTGGCAACTTGTAATCTGCACTTAACACCCATCCTGAACTTTACGGTGAACGACCGCCAACTGATCTGGCAACTCGGCCTTGAGAAGTTCCGCCCGTGCCCACGGCGAATCACATTCGACGCCAACCACAAAACTACCGATTTCAAATCTGCCGGTAACGCGAACTGAATTTGTCTTGCGGCCAAGAATTCTTCTGACAGCTTCGTCGGTAAACGCAAGGCGAAGCGCCTCCTCGCCGTTCAATATTTCTATGGTTTTGACTTTGTAGCTGTTTTTATAGGTTGAATCACTTATGACGAAGTACGGAAGTTTTGAACTTGACGCGGTGTCTGGAACAAGCAAGTAGTCAGGGGTTTTGTAAGCAATTGCCGAAGCGCCTGCTGGCCAACGCACCACGAATGTTCCACTCACCCAAGTTTGTCCCTGGAATTTTGCAAATAAATCACCTTTATCTTCCAGCTTCGTAAGCGTCAGGTCACTAGTTGTACTCTTTGGCTGGATCAATCGCCTAGCTTTGTCATCTGCGTTCGATAGCGACGCAAAAAGAAGCAGTAGGACGATCGCAAAATTCTTCTTCATCAAGGTTAACGCCGAAGCAAAGTGGCGCCGAAGGCTTCCGACTTGGGGGCCGTGTCAAACCGCATGATCACGTAGTCGAATGATGGCTTCATCGGGAACCGCTCCATAGCCTGAGTTGTCGGGTGCCATCTTCGCAACGAACTGCCATTGCTCGATGGCTTCGTCCTTGCATCCATGTTTCATCAGCAAGTCTGCCAAGAATAATCGTGTTCCCCCTTCGAAATACTTTGGATCAATTGCCAGCGCTGACCGAAGGCAACTGACTGCCTCCTTCCAATCACCACCCGCGCGAGTCAAACATTGGGCGTACGCAAGCAGGTGCCTGGGATTATCGCGACGGACTGCAAACGGTGCAAGCAACTCCACCGCCTCTGCTGGCCGCCCATCCTGGTCAAGTTTCAGCGCTTTCTGAAACATCTTCTCTTCGTTAGACATGAGGCCCGCCATCCGGTTTAACGTCGAAGCAGCTCGGCACGCAGCATGGGCCGCGAAGCGGCCGTCTGCTGCGTGTCCGCGCCGAGCGAAATGTTGGACGAAGCCGCTACGCGGAGTGGAACCCCAGTTGGTGAATTCGTAAGCTGTAGGCACATGCCTCAATTGTGGCGCATGTTGCCCCTCAACTTACCTGGAGTTTGCCCATGTTCACTTACCCCGGCGGGTTCGACCCGAGCGCGTTTCCTGATCCCTTTGGCAGCACGTACCGCAGTCACTTGCAGCACCTCAAACTCAAGGGCCTGCAGCCCAAGACCATCGACGCCTACGCCCGAACCATTCGGCGCATGGGGGACTAC
>JBIIYT010000056.1:0-10115 GCA_044346675.1 Rhodoferax sp.
CCTGGCAAGGGCTCCCTTTGGCCTGCGTTTGTGTTCACCCATTGGGTGAGTGTGCCAAATCCCCGCGAACCCCCGCCATTGCTCGCTCAGCGGGCTATTGCAGGTCGTGAACTGCCGTTTCTAGGTTAATACGTTTCCACTCCCCCAAATAACAAAGCCGCTAAAAAGCGGCTTTGTTATTTGGTTTTCAAACTCAGTTTACTTAAACCGATGCAGCGGCTCAGTCTTCAAGTCGCCGGGCAAGCTGCCAATGTAATTGGCCATTAATTTGAGCTCTGCGTTGGTGAACTGTTTGGCCACGCCAGCCATGATGGCGTTGCCACGGCCTACTTTGGCGTTGCCTTCCACCTTATAGGCTTTCAGTGCAACAAACAGGTAGTCGCTATATTGGCCCGCAAGCTTGGGGTAGCCAGGCAAAGGGGTGCTGAAGTTGGCACCATGGCAAGAAATACAAGCGCCTTTGTCAATGAGTGCCATCACCTTGGCAGAGCCCTCAGCCGCCTTGGCTGGTAGGGGTGCGGCACCTTCCACCACGCCACTGGCGGCGTAGTAGGCACCTAGGTCGGCCATGTCTTGCTCGGTGAGCGAATCGACAATGCCGCGCATGGTGGGGTGCTTGCGCTCGCCACTTTTATACGCGGCAAGCGCAGCCACGATGTAGGGCGCGCCTTGGCCCGAGATCATGGGCACTTTGTGAATTTCGGGGAAGCTGGCTTGGTAGCCTTTGATGCCGTGGCAACCAATACACATGGCGTTTTTGCTGGCACCGTCTTTGGCGTTGCCTTTAATCTCTTGGGCATGGGCAGCGAAGGTGGATGCGGCTGCAACCACAAGGGCGCTCAGGGATAACAAAATTTTGTTCATTTTGGGGGGACAATCAACCGGTGTTTGGGATGGATCAACGGGCCGATTATATCGGCCAAGCAGCCCGCTAGCCTACTGCCACGCCACATATTGCCACATCACCCCCTTGGAGATCACTATGCATAAAAACCCTTGGCTGCAAGGCCTGACCGATGCCCTGGGCTTTGTAGCAGGGGCGCTTGTAGGCTTCGGGCTGGGGCGTTTGCTGGGCTTGGACATATTTGCCCCCGGCTATGACAACGCGAGTCTTGGCGGCATTTTGCTGTGTGGCTTAGGCGGTGGCGCGGGGGTGCAACTGGCCCGGCGTTGGTTCGCGCGCCAATCGCAAGGCCCCAAAGACTAGAGCACCGAGAAATCAGACGATGGCTTTTGTAGAACCCATTACCCTAAGCGAGCGCGGCATCACCTTGGTGCCGTTGGCGCTGGAGCACGAGGCTGGGCTGCGGGCGGCGGCGGCAGACGGTGCGCTGTGGACCATTCGCGTGACCTCAGTACCCGAGCCAGAGCACACCCGCAAATACATAGAAGACGCCCTAGCCATGCGCCAAGCGGGCACCCGGCTGGCCTTTGCGGTGCTGGACGCAGCTAGCGGCCCCACGCATGGCAAAGTGCTGGGCAGCACCAGCTTTCACGACATTGTGGCCCCCATCAAGCGGGTGGAGATTGGCTACACCTGGTACGCCAAGAGCTGCCAGCGCACGCATGTGAACACCACGGTCAAGCTGCTGATGATGACCCACGCTTTCGAGGCGCTGGGCTGCCACGTAGTGGGCTGGCGCACCGATAACTTCAACTTTGCCTCGCAGGCCGCCATAGAGCGGCTGGGAGCCAAAAAAGACGGCGTGCTGCGCGGCCACGCCCTGCGCCGCGACGGCACCATACGCGACACGGTGATGTACAGCATGCGCGCGGGCGAGTGGCCCGAGGCCAAAGCGCAACTTCTGTATTCGCTCAACAAGCCACGGCCCTGAACGCGCGCAGGGCCCGCACGGTGTGGGCCTTACAATGCGCGCCTGTCTCGCCGTAGTTCAATGGATAGAACGAGTGCCTCCTAAGTGCTAGATACAGGTTCGATTCCTGTCGGCGGGACCAGTTGATAACTTCACACCGTCTCAAAACCCCTCAGAACCCGCATGCTTACATGGCATAACGGGTTTTTTCTTGTCTCAAGCCGTATCAAGGGTAAACCTAAGTGGCAGCGGTGGGCGAAATCTAACCGGCTGTAGGAACGGCTAGAACAGGCTGATGCACTTGCGGCACAGTCCCTGATGCTGTTCGTTCAGCGCCTGACTGGCAAGACCTTTGGCCGCTGACTGCACCATCTCTGGGTAATACGTCCGTACACGCGAGGGGCAAGGATGCACCAAGGGTGCAGAATAGCCAACTATTGAATGCTGACCTACTCTCTTATACTGCTCCAAACTCGTCCATTAACTAGGGAAAAGTCATGTCAGCAGTAGTAGCCGCGCCAGAACAATCAGCAAAACGCATCGGGTGGTGCCTCATTGCCCTTGCACTCGCCACCCCTGCATTGATGGGGGCCACCGGAATTCTTTCCGCCTTCAAGGTCGGGCAGCTGACAGTGCAGATCGGGTTTGCTTGGGTAGTTACCGCCGTCGTCATCGACTTGCTGACCAAGAAGCGCGATGCGGTTGCAAAGGCCAATGGCCGTATCGTTGCCGCAGTGCTTGCCTTGGTCATGGCACTGGTATCGGGATTCAATGTCTATCGCGACACCCAAAAGGTGGACACGGCAAAGAAGGAGCTGATTGAACAGTTCATGCAGACGTCGGTAGACGCAAAGGCAGCTCCCGCAACAGAGCCTGCGCAGGCGGCCCAACCAACTGTAGCCCCACAACCAGCGCCTGCAGCTCCCGTGGCGCAGCAAATAGCAGCCACCAGCGACGCTGACAAAACTGTTGGATTTCTCGGCTCAATGAAGGTACGGGCCAAGCAGTTCGCGGAAGAGTCCGCTGCAATTGACCGGAAATTCAACGCGGTGGATTTGAGTACTGTGCTGGTCGCCCAGAATTTGGTGAGTAAGGCTGGCCTTGACGCTTCCCGTAAGAAGCTCAACTCCTACAAGGCCGCCATAGCAGAGCGGGACGCAATGCTAAAGAAGCACTTCACTTTGTCTGAGCAAATCATCCGCGGCTCCGGTCTGTCGGAGCGAGAGGTTAACGAAGGCTTAGCAGGACTGAACTCAAGCAAAGACCCCATCCAAAAGAATTACTCCGATTTGACTACCGCGCAAATGGCGACCGTTAAGGCAACCGAGGACATTCTGGACTTCGCGCAAAATGGACTTGGGCGTATTACTGTACAGAACGGGCAGCCCATGTTTCAAACGCAACCCGAGCTGGACGAGTACCGGCGACTTTGGAAGGTTCTGACCGATGCTGCGGGCGCGGAAACCGCCATTACAGAGAAGGTACAAGCTCAGGCTCAGAAGAGCAAACAGTTCATGGTTGACCAAATGAAATAACCAAAGCGGCTTTGGGAGAACGCGATTCTGAGCGAGCAGGGTCTTCAGGATTTGGCGCGTAATACGCCGTCGCAAAAATTGCGAATTGAGACTGCCTAGTCAATCCTCAGACCAACAAACGAGACAAATACAAGCGTGAGGTGGGCACGGTGTTGGTAGATGGCGAGGACGCAAACTTAGCACAGGTGCAAAGGGGTTTTGCGTGGCATTACAAGGCGTATAAGCGCGAACAAACAGCGAGTGACCGCATGGCTTACGCTAACACTGAGATTGAAGCTAGGGGCGCAAAACGGGGTTTTGTGGTCCGATGTTGACCCGGTGCCACCTTGGAGTTCAGACACAACAAATAGGATGCCCGAAATCCACCACAACAGGCGACACATTCAAGAAAGATGGTATTTTTGTTGGTAGTTACTGCACTACCTTAAGAAAAACCTAGCATTCATGAGGGCTGCAGCCAACTTTGTTATTCCTGTCGGCGGACCAGTTAGCCCTAGTGGCGCACCTCACCCCGCAAATCAACCACCGCTTGGCGCAAATCTGCCGCCCACACGCGCCGGTCGCGGCCCTCATGCACTTGGGGCACACCAAAAGTCACCACCGCCACAACGCCGCTGGTCTTCAAAGTGCGCCACAAGGACTGCACCAACGTGTCGTCACCAATGTAGCAAGGGGCAAAGCTCATGGCGCCGGTCGCCTCATCCGCAAAATGCAGCGCCACCGGCTGCACGGGCGCTTGGGCCGCAATGGCGGCTTGGAGCAAATTGGCATGAAAGGGCAAAACCTGAGCGCCGTCGCCCGTGGTGCCTTCGGGGAAGATGGCCAAAATTTCGCCCTGCTGCAAACATTCAGCCATGTCGCTCACCATGCGCTTGGCGTCGCGCCTGGACTCACGCTCTATGAACAGGGTGCCTGCGCCACTGGCTAGGCTGCCCACCACGGGCCAACGCTTGACGTCGGCTTTAGAAACAAAGCGGCAGTGCCGAGCAGCGTGCATCACCGCAATGTCTAGCCAGGAGATGTGGTTGGCCACCAACAGCACCGGGCCAGCCGCAGGGGGTTGCCCATTTACTACCAATTTAATAGCTAGGCACCCAATCAGTTCAAGGGACCATGCCTGAATGCGCATTTGCTTTTGCTCTTCCGACAAGCGCGGAAACTTCCATGCAATGGTGCAGTAGCCCAGCACAATGTGCAGCAGCACGCGCGCCAAACGCGCCCACGCGCGCAAGCGTGTCATGCCGAGTAGGCCACGTGCCCACCCACCACCGTGGCGCGCACGCGGGCGGGCACTTCGTAGCCACTAAACGGGGTGTTTCGGCCCTGGCTGCGCAGCGCTGCGGGTTCTACCACCCATGCGGCCTTGGGATCAAACACGCACACATCGGCCACGCCGCCCACCACCAAGCGCCCCGCGCTGGCCGCCATGGGGCCCAGCGCCGCGCCCAACACTGCCGCCGGGCGGCTGGTGACCACCGCCAAGGCTTGGGCCAAACCGATGCCACTACTCTGCGACCACTTCAGGGCCAAGCTGAGCAGGAGTTCCAGCCCAGTGGCACCGGCTTCGCTCTCGGCAAAAGGCAGGGCTTTTTCATCTTCGTCTACGGGGGTGTGGTCTGATACCAGCACGTCTATGCAGCCGTCGGCCAAGGCAGCGCGCAGGGCATCGCGGTCGCGCTGCTGGCGCAAAGGGGGTTGGAGGCGCATGCGGCTGTCGAAGTAGCCAATGTCTACATCGCACAGGTGCAGGGAGTTGATGCTCACATCAGCAGTGACCGGCAGACCTTCCGCCTTGGCCTGGCGCACCAGCGCCACGCCTGCCGCGCTGCTAAGGCGGCACAGGTGCACGCGCGCGCCGGTGGCACGTACCAGCTCAAAAATAGTGTGCAGTGCAATGGTCTCTGCCGCCACAGGTATGCCGCTCAGGCCCATGCGGGTGGCCATGGGGCCACTGGCGGCCACGCCCTTGCCCAAGTACAACTCTTGCGGGCGCAGCCACACGGTGTAGCCAAAGGTGCTGGCGTATTGCAGCGCGCGCTGCATGACCTGCGTGTTGGCCAAGGGCACCTCGGCTTGGCTAAAGCCCACGCAGCCAGCTTCGGTAAGCGCGCGCATCTCGGTCAACACTTCGCCTTGCAAATTGCGGGTGAGTGCGCCCAGTGGGTACACACGGGCTTGGTGCAAGCGCTGCGCGCGCTCGTGCAGCATTTCTACCAAGCCGGGTTCGTCCAACACCGGCTCGGTATCAGGCGGGCACACCACGCTGGTGATGCCACCGGCCACGGCAGCAGCCAGCTCTGATGCCAGCATGCCCTCGTGCTCATGCCCGGGCTCGCCCAAGCGCACCGACAAATCGACCAAGCCCGGCATCACCACACAGCCCTGGGCAGCAATAGTGCGGTGGGCCACAAAGTCTGCCGGGGCCTTGCCAATGGCGAGGATTTTTCCGTCTGCAATGGCCACATCGGCCACCGTGTCTAGTTGGCTTGCTGGGTCGATGACCCGACCGCCTTGAATGAGTAAATTCATGCTTCGTTCCCCGCCACAATGCTCATAACCGCCATGCGTACCGCAATGCCAAAGGTGACCTGCGGCAAGATGACGCTCTGTGCGCCGTCCACCACGGCAGAGTCAATTTCTACCCCTCGGTTAATGGGCCCGGGGTGCATCACGATAGCGTCGGGCTTGGCCAGTTGCAGCTTCTCCGTAGTCAGGCCAAAGCTCTTGAAGAACTCGTGGCTAGAGGGCAAGAGCGCGCCACTCATGCGCTCGTTTTGCAAGCGCAGCATGATGATGACGTCGCAGTCTTTTATGCCCTCTTCCAGCGTGTGGCACACGCGCACGCCCATTTGCGCCATGTCAGACGGCACCAGGGTTTTGGGGCCCACCACGCGCACCTCGGCACAGCCCAGCGTGGTGAGGGCATGAATGTCTGAGCGCGCCACGCGCGAGTGCAGCACATCGCCCACGATGGCCACGGTGAGGTTGGAAAAATCTTTCTTGTAGTGCCGTATGGTGTACATGTCCAGCAAGCCCTGCGTGGGGTGGGCATGGCGGCCGTCGCCCGCGTTGATCACGTGCACATGCGGGGCCACATGCTGGGCAATGAGGTAGGGCGCGCCCGACTCGCTGTGGCGCACCACGAACAAGTCTGCAGCCATGGCACTGAGGTTGGCAATGGTGTCTAAGAGCGACTCGCCCTTGCTGGCTGAGCTGCGGGCAATGTCTAGGTTAATCACGTCAGCACTCAGGCGCTTGGCGGCTATCTCAAAGGTAGTGCGGGTGCGGGTAGAGTTCTCAAAAAACAGGTTGAACACGCTTTTTCCCCGCAAGAGCGGCACCTTCTTCACCTCGCGGTCGTTCACCGATACAAAGTTGGTGGCGGTATCTAGGATGTGGGTGATGATGCTTTTGGGTAGGCCTTCGATGGAAAGCAAATGCACCAGTTCGCCATTTTTATTGAGCTGGGGGTTGCGTTTGTAGAGCATATTCAGGCCTCTTTCACGTTAAAGCTGAAGGTGCCAGCGTCGCTGCGCGCAAGCGTCAGCGACTGATCTGCGCCCAAAGCCACCCGAGCCGCAGCAAACTCTGCCTGAATGGGCAGCTCGCGCCCACCCCGGTCTACCAATACGGCCAGTTTGACGCTGGCTGGACGGCCATAGTCAAACAGCTCGTTGATCACCGCCCGAATGGTGCGCCCGGTGTACAGCACGTCGTCCAGCAGCACAATGTCTGCACCATTCACATCAAAGGGCAGCGCGGTTTGCGCGGTGGACGACAAGCCCCGCTGGGCAAAATCGTCGCGGTGCATGGCCGAAGAGATGATGCCCGCTTGGCTGGGCAACTTCAGGTCTTGCTGCAGGCGCTCGGCCAGCCAAGCGCCACCTGAGGTGATGCCCACCAAACGGGTATTGGCGCTGCACAAGGGCTGCACGCCACGCAAGAGTTCGCGGTACAGCGCCTCTGCATCAAGAGTTAATTTACTCACGCCAAACTCCTCAAAAACTGTTCCAAAATAATGCAGGCCGATGCGGCATCTGCATCGCGCGCGCCGCTGGCCAAGGCTTCGGTGGTGCTGTAGCGCTCATCCACTTCAAACACCGGTAGCCCAAAGCGCCCATGCAGCTGGCGGCCAAACTTCTTGGCCCGTGCTGTGTTCTCATGCGCCGCACCATCCGGGTGGTACGGTACACCAATCACGATGGCCTGCGGCTGCCATTCTTTAAGCCGCTGGGCAATGTGTTCAAAGCGCGCATCACCTTGGGCGTGGATAGAGCCTTGCGGCTGCGCGGTGCCCAGTAGCCGGTTGCCCACCGCTACGCCGGTGCGCTTCAAACCAAAATCAAAAGCAATAAAGGTGGTGAGCTGGGCTGGCACGGCTAGGGGCAATGGCAAGGGCGCTGTCACCATGGCGGTGGCAGAGGGTGCCTGGCTCATGCGTGGCCCACTTGGGACGAGATCATCCAAGCCTGCAGCCCCAGCAGGCCCAAAGCCTTGTCGTAGCGCTGCTCTACCGGGGTATCAAAAATGAGGTCGCGGGTTGCGTCCACAGTGAGCCAGCTGTTGGCACCCAACTCTGACTCCAACTGCCCCTCGCCCCACGACGAGTAACCCAGCGACACCAGCACCTTGGGCGGCCCGCCACCGTCCGCCAAGGCCTGCAGCACATCTTTGGAAGTGGTCATGGCCAAGCCGCCTGCAATAGCCATGGTAGAGGCGTAGGCGGGTCTCGTTAGTGTGGCATTGCTCGCGGCCTCGTGCAATATGAAGCCACGCTCTACTTGCAATGGGCCGCCTTGGAACACCGGCGCGTCGGTCAGGTCGGCACGGTGCAAGGCCAGCTCCACCTTGCCAAACAAGTCGGGCATGCTGATGTCTGCGGGCTTGTTGATCACCAGCCCCAGCGCACCACGCGGGCTGTGTTCGCACACGTAAACCACGCTTTTGGTGAATAGTGCATCTACCAACCCGGGCATGGCAATCAAGAAGTGATTGGTGAGGTTAATAGGTGCAGAATCGCCAGACATTTTTTTATTTTAACGGCTGGCATGCAACCCTCCTTCAAAACTGGCTTGGTGTGGTTTAGACGCGATTTGCGCACAGATGACAACGCCGCTCTGCACGCAGCACTGCAAAGCTGCAAGCAAGTGCACTGCGTGTTTGTGTTTGACCGCGCGATACTGGACGCCCTGCCGCGCGCAGACCGGCGGGTGGAGTTTATACGCGAGTCTTTGGTAGAACTGGATGAGCGCCTGCGCGAGCTATCGGGAATCGCTGGGGCGGGGTTGATTGTGGTGTATGGCTTTGCGGCTGATCTGATCCCCGCATTGGCATCAGAGCTGGCAGCAGACGCCGTGTTTTTTGCGCATGACTACGAGCCACAAGCCTTGGTGCGCGATGCCGCAGTTGGCCACGCACTGGCTGCTCAGGGCATTGCTCTTACTACGGTCAAAGACCACGTAATCTTTGAACGACGCGAAGTACTTACCCAAACTGGCAAGCCCTATGGTGTGTTCACCCCTTACAAGAATGCGTGGCTCGCTAAACTGAGCAATACGCCACCACCACAAGGCGTCGACCCCAAACGCTTTGCTGCATTGGCCCCACGCCCTGCGGCCTACGCGCTGGCGGTTGCGTCACTTGAGGCGCTGGGTTTTGTTAATTCCAACTTGAAGCAACTGCGCATTCCCACCGGCATGTCAGGTGCGCAACAGCTGTTGGACGACTTTTGGGAGCGCATGGACGACTACGACGCGACGCGCAACTTTCCTGCCGTCAAGGGGCCCAGCTACCTGGGCGTTCACCTGCGCTTTGGCACGGTGTCGATTCGGCACCTGGTGTCTTTGGCGTTGCAACGTCATTTTGCGGGGAGTGTTGGTGCGTCGACCTGGCTAAGTGAGCTGGCGTGGCGCGATTTTTATTTTCAAATTTTGGCGAATTTTCCTCATGTGGCGCAAGGCGCGTTTAAGCCCGAGTACAACCACATTGCGTGGGAGCAAGGCCCCCGCGCCCACGCCTTGTTTGAAGCCTGGTGCAATGGCGCAACGGGCTACCCACTGGTGGACGCGGCCATGGCCCAACTCAATCAAACCGGCTATATGCACAACCGCTTGCGCATGGTGGCTGGCAGCTTTTTGGTGAAGCAACTGGGGCTAGATTGGCGCTGGGGCGAACGCTACTTTGCTGAAGCACTCAACGACTTTGATTTGTCCGCCAACAATGGGGGCTGGCAGTGGGTGAGTTCGTCGGGCTGCGATGCGCAGCCCTACTTTCGCATTTTCAACCCGGTGACGCAAAGCGAAAAGTTTGACGCCCAAGGAAAATTCATCAAACGCTACCTCCCTCAACTAGCAGCGTTGGATGCGAAAACGATTCATGCCCCTTGGTTAGCAAAACCCGGGGTACTGAGTGCTGCGGGAGTGGCGCTAGGGCGTGACTACCCCGAGCCCATCGTAGATCACGCAACAGCCAGGGCGCAAACCCTGCAGCGCTACGCAGTCGTACGCAAACCAGCTTAGGATTCCTCGGACTCTTCGGCCACTGTGCAATAACTGCGGACCAAGGCGAGCAACTCGTCCTCAGAGTAGGGCTTGCCCAAGTAGTGGTCTACGCCGAGTTGTTTGGCATGCTCGCGGTGCTTCTCTGCAATGCGCGAGGTAATCATGATGATGGGCAAATCGCGCAAACGTGCATCGCCACGAATATTGCGCGCCAAGTCAAAACCATCCATGCGCGGCATTTCAATGTCGGACAGCACCACGGCCGG
>JBIIYT010000363.1:0-3020 GCA_044346675.1 Rhodoferax sp.
CAATGGCCTCGCGGGGCGCAAAGCCAATGCTGTGCACAAAGCCGTCAAACTTGGGCCAGTGGGTAGACAGGTCGGCAAACATTTTGTCGATCTGTGCGTCGTCACCCACGTCGCAATCAAAAATCAGTTTGGAATTAAAGTCGGCGGCAAATTCAGTAATGCGGTCTTTAAAGCGCTCTCCTACGTAGCTAAATGCCAACTCTGCACCTTGTGCATGGCAGGCCTTGGCGATGCCATACGCAATAGAGCGGTTGGACAGCACGCCTGTGATCAATAATTTCTTGCCGGTTAAAAAGCCCATATCGTCCTCGTAATTAATCCATCAACTAAGGCAGAATTGTCGCATGCAAATTGTGGTCTTCTGGATACTGTCTTTGGTTGGGGCTAGCGCCTGGGCGGCGCACGGCTATTCCTTGTGGGGCGACTTGAAGTACCCCCCCGGATTTACCCAGTTTGACTACGTGAATGCCACCGCCCCCAAGCAGGGCGAGTTGCGGCTGGTGAGCAACCAGCGCATGTCTACCTTCGATAAGTACAACCCCTTCACCATCAAAGGCTCGGCCCCGGCCTACCTGAGCATGTTGATGTTTGACACGCTGCTCAGCGGAGCTTTGGACGAAACGGGCGCAGGCTACGGTCTATTGGCCCAAGACGTGCAGGTTGCACCAGACCGGATGAGCGCCACCTTCACCCTGCGCGCCTCGGCGCGCTTTCACAATGGCGACCCGGTGCTGGCGCGGGATGTGAAGCACAGCTATGAGATGCTGGTAGGCCCCTTTGCTTCACCCGGCTACCGCAGCCTGCTGGAGGATGTGGCGGGGGTGGATGTGGTGGATGCGCGCACCGTGCGTTACCGCTTTAAGAAGCCCAACCGCGAGCTGCCGCTCACCGTGGGGGGCTTGCCCGTGTTCAGCCACCGCTGGGGCGAAGAAAACGGCGTGCCCAAGCCTTTTGACAAAGTGGTGATGGACATTCCCATTGGCAGCGGCCCCTACAAAATTGGGCCAGTGGTTTTTGGCAAAGACATCACCTACGTGCGCGACCCCAACTACTGGGCCAAAGACCTCAACGTGCGCCGTGGCACGGCCAACTTTGACCGGGTGTTAGTAAAAATTTACAAGGACAACACCGCACGGCTGGAGGCCTTGAAGGCGGGCGAGTTTGACCTGATGCGCTTTTTCTCCGCTGGCGACTGGGCCCGCCGGGTGACTGGGCGCAAATTTGATTCTGGCGAGTTGGTCAAGGCCGAGTTTCAACACCGCCTGCCCAGTGGTTTTCAGAGCTACGTGCTCAACACCCGGCGCGCCAAGCTCAAAGACGTGCGCGTGCGCCAAGCCTTGGGGCTGGCGCTGGACTACGAGTGGATGAATCGCCAGATGTTTTACGGTGCCTACCAGCGGGTGCAAGGCTTGTTTGGCAACACCGATTGCCAAGCCAAGGGCTTGCCCGACGCGGCTGAGTTGGCACTGCTAGAGCCGTGGCGCGCGCAAATTCCCGCAGCCAGCTTGGGGCCTATGGCGGTACCCCCCCGCACTGATGGCACCAGCAGCCTGCGCGCCAACCTGCGCCAAGCGCAAGCCCTGCTCAAGGAGGCGGGCTGGGAATACCGCGATGGGGCGCTACGCAACGCCAAAGGCGAGCCGTTTGAACTGGAGTACCTCGATAGCAACGAGGCCGGAGCTCGCGTGGTGAGTTCGTGGGCGCGCAATTTGGAAAAGATTGGTGTGACCTTGAAGTTCCGCCCAGTGGACTACGCCTTGTACCAGCAGCGCCTGCAAAAGTTTGAATTCGACATAACTTCCTTAGCCTACCAAGGTACCCACAACCCCGGCCAAGAGTTTGCCGACTTGTTTGGCTCTAAGGCGGCAGACACGGAGGACTCCGGCAACCACACCGGTATCAAAAGCCCGGCGGTGGATTCACTTGTCACCGGTATGACCTCGGCCAAAACCAAGGCCGAGTTGCTCAGCGCCTGCCGTGCGCTGGACAGGGTGATTGGCCACAGCCATGTATTGATCCCCCAGTGGACCGCAAGCACCCACCGCATGGCCTACAACGCTTGGCGTTTGAACAAGCCAGCCCACATGCCACCCTACGCCCAGGGCGAAACCTGGGCCATAGACACTTGGTGGGCAAAATAGCTCCCATAGTTTTTGAATAGACCATGCTGCTGTACTCCCTCAAACGCCTGTTGCTCATGGTGCCCACTTTGCTGGGGGTGCTGCTGCTGACCTTTGTGGTCATCCAGTTTGTGCCCGGTGGCCCGGTGGAGCAGTACTTGGCCGAGGCCAAAGCAGGCAGCGGCAGCGGTGCCGAGGGCGGTGGCTTGAGCTACCGTGGCGCGCAGGGCGTAGACCCCAAGCGCATAGAGCAGGCCAAGGCCTTGTATGGCTTTGACAAACCCGCCCCCGAGCGCTTTTGGCAAATGCTCACGCAGTTTGCGCGTTTTGATTTGGGCAAAAGCTTCTTCCAAAACCGCGATGTGTCGCAACTTATTTGGGAAAAACTGCCGGTGTCCATTAGCCTAGGGCTGTGGACTTTTTTCATTAGTTACTTGATTGCCGTGCCGCTGGGCGTGGCCAAGGCCGTGCGTGCCGGGTCACGGTTTGACTTGATCACCACCTTGCTGGTACTGGTGGGCTATGCCATCCCCGGCTTTGTGCTGGGGGTAGCGCTCTTGGTAATTTTCGGCGGGCAGTTGCAGTGGTTTCCGCTGCGCGGGCTCACCTCCGCTAACTGGGAGCAACTGTCTTGGGGGGCAAGAGTAGTGGACTATCTGTGGCACATTTGCCTGCCAGTGACCTCTATGGTGCTGGGCAGTTTTGCGGTCACGGCCATGCTCACCAAAAATGCATTTTTGGAAGAAATTCGCAAGCAATACGTGGTGACCGCGCGGGCCAAGGGCTTAAGCGAGCGCCAAGTGTTGTGGAAGCATGTGCTGCGCAACGCCATGATTCCTATCGTGACCGGCTTCCCTGCGGCGTTTATTGGCGCGTTTTTCACCGGCGCATTGCTTATTG
>JBIIYT010000362.1:0-3020 GCA_044346675.1 Rhodoferax sp.
AATGTAGCCACTGGGGTTGGCCAGCACGGCTTTGCGGAAGTCTTCAATCTCGGCCTTGGTAGCCGCAGGCCCCACCAGCATGCCGTAGCCGCCCGCGCCGTGCACTTCTTTCACCACCAGGTCTTTGAGGTTGGCCAGGGTGTAGGCCAAGTCGTCTTTGTTGCGGCACATGTAGGTGGGCACGTTGTTCAAAATGGGCTTTTCGCCCAGGTAGAACTCAATCATCTTGGGCACATAGGGGTAGATAGATTTGTCGTCCGCAATGCCGGTGCCCACGGCGTTGCAAATGGTGACGTTGCCCGCGCGGTAAGCATCTAGCAGGCCCGCGCAGCCCAGGGTGGAGGTGGGGCGAAATGCCAGGGGGTCCAAAAAGTCGTCGTCCACCCGGCGGTAAATCACGTCCACACGCTTGGGGCCGCGGGTGGTGCGCATGTAGCAAAACTTGTCTTTTACAAACAGGTCTTGCCCTTCTACCAGCTCAATGCCCATTTGCTGTGCCAAAAATGCGTGCTCAAAATACGCGCTGTTGTACATGCCGGGCGTGAGCACAACCACCGTGGGCTCTGCCGTGGTAGCGGGGCTGCTGGCGCGCAGGGTTTCCAAGAGCAAGTCGGGGTAATGCGCAATGGGGGCCACACGGTGCGCGTTAAACAGCTCAGGAAAGAGGCGCATCATCATCTTGCGGTCTTCCAGCATGTAGGAAACGCCCGAGGGCACACGCAGGTTGTCTTCCAGCACGTAGTACTCGCCGCGGCCAGCGGCGTCTGGCGCGCGCACGATGTCGATGCCCGAGATTTGCGAATAAATGTTGTGCGGCACGTTCACGCCCATCATCTCGGGGCGGAACTGTGCGTTTTGCTCTATTTGCTCGCGTGGCACATGGCCGGCTTTGATGATGTCTTGGTCGTGGTACACATCGTGGATAAAGCGGTTCAGCGCGGTCACGCGCTGCACCAGGCCTTTTTCCATGCTGGCCCACTCGTGGGCGGGGATGATGCGGGGGATCAGGTCAAAGGGAATCAACCGCTCGGTGCCCGCGCCCTCTTCGTCTTTTTCGCCATACACGGCAAAGGTAATGCCTACGCGGCGGAAGATCATTTCGGCCTCTTCGCGGCGCTTGGCCATCATGTCGCCCGGCTGGCGGGCTAGCCACTCGTCGTAGATCTTGTAGTGATCTCTAATTTGCGCGCCCTTGGTAAAAAACTCATAGGGCAGCTGGGTGTACATCTCGTCGAATTTCCGCATAAAGAACCTCTTTGAACACTGTATATGCAAGCTCTATACCAGCCCACCACGCACCATTAAGGTACCCGGTGGTGCCAGTACCGCAAGGCTTGCTGCCGGGTACACGCCACGCCAACAGTTTGCCACGATTTCCAGGCCATAGCGCCACATTGCGGCGAATTTATTACGCCAATGCCGCGCTCTGCATAGCGCTCTAGCACCTCAGCCCTAGGGTGGCCAAAGCGGTTGCGGTAGCCCGACTGCACCAGCGCCCACTGCGGGTGCACTGCATCCAAAAACTCGGCACTGCTAGATGTTTTGCTGCCGTGGTGCGGCACCAGCAGCACGTTGGCTTGTAGGTGGTTACCCTCAGTTTGCGCCACTAGTCGTGCCTCTTGGGCGCGCTCAATATCGCCCACCAGCAGCGCCGTTTGTGCGCCGTTAGAAATGCGCAGCACGCACGACATGGCATTGGGTTTGACACTCGGCTTGGTATTCGCTTCATAGTCAGCCGCTTGCGGATGCAACACTTCAAACTGCACGCCGTCCCATTCCCATCGCTGGCCTGCCACACAGCGCTGTGCGGCGCGCTGCGCTTGCAGCGGGTGGTCCGCCTCTATGGAGCTGAGCAGACTGGCCTGCGGCTGCATGGCCAGCACGGCTTGCGCGCCGCCCACATGGTCGGTATCGCGGTGGCTGAGCACCAGCATGTCTAGCCGCGTGTGCAGGGCTTGCAGCAAGGGCACCAGCACGCGGTGCCCAGCGTCGCTCTCTAGGCTGTAGCGCGGGCCTGCGTCGTACAAGAGTGCGTGGCTGGCAGTGCGCACCAACACGGCGTTGCCCTGCCCCACGTCGGCTGCCAGCAGCTCAAACTGCCCCGGCGGCGGCAAAAGTGGGCTCCACAGCAGCACGGGCAACACCAGCGGCACGCCCAGCCCTCGCATGCTCCAAGGCAAGGGCGCTACCAGCACCACACCGCCCAGCACACCCGCCACGCCCGCCCACAGCGGCGGCATAGCGGTGGACCACGCCGCCCAAGAGAACGATGCCAACCACTGCAGCCACACCAGCAGCAGCCCCGCCGCACTGGCCGCCACATCCCACAGCGTGGGCAGTAGCACGCCCAGCATGGCCAGGGGCGTTACTACCAAAGTGACCCACGGAATAGCCAGCGCATTAGCTACCAGCCCCACTACGGACACTTGGCCAAACAGCAGCAGCGTGAGCGGAGCCAGCGCTACGGTAATTACCCACTGCTCTCGCAGCATGGCCACCACGCTGGCCGCTGCTCGGGCCAGCCTGCCACCCCCAGCAGCGATACCGTTCAGTGGAAGCCCATCCATACCCATTTGCGCGCCGCTGCGCGCGCCTAGGTCGGTGGCAAACAGCACCCCCACCGCCACAAAGCTCAACCAAAACCCCGCTTGCAACAGCGCCCAAGGGTCTACCGCCACCACCACCGCGCAGGCCAGCATCCACACCATGGGCCAGGGCCAGCGGCTGCCCGACAGGCGCAGCAGCGCCACGGTAGCCAGCATCACGCAGGTGCGCTGCGCAGGCACGCCCCAGCCAGAAAACACCGCATACGCACAGGCCAGCAGCACGCCACCCGCCAACGCCGCACTGGGCGCAGGCAGCGCCAAGCACAGCCGCTGCGAGCGCCGCCACAGCCAGCCCACCAAGATGGAAGCGCCCCAAGCAAACATGGTGATGTGCAGCCCCGAGATGCTGACCAAGTGCGCCACGCCCGTGGCGCGAAACACATCCCAGTCCGCCCGGTCTATGGCGCGTTGGTC
>JBIIYT010000057.1:0-10098 GCA_044346675.1 Rhodoferax sp.
AGAATAGGCTTTGCACCTGCGTTAGTTCCGAGCAAGCCTTTAGCAACTTCCTCAGCTTTGGTGTAGTTGATTTGGAACGATTGCGTGCGCAGAGGCTCCAAGCTCTGAATCGAAACCAATGCTTCCAGATCCAGCTTCTCCTTGGCCGCTATCTCATCTTTTGGTGCAACCCAAAGCACATTTCCGCTTTTGCGCATGCCTAGGCCCTTGGCCTGCAAAATGATATCCAGCGCTTGATCCCAAGGGACATCTTGCAAACGCAGAGTCACCGATCCGGCTACTGAGTCCGATGTCACAATATTGAAATTCGTAAAGTCTGCAATTACTTGCAGCAAAGAGCGCACCTCAATGTTCTGAAAATTGAGCGATAGTTTTTGGCCGTTGTAACCGACTCCTTGGGTCAGCTTTTTCGGATCATCCTTGATCTCTTTGACCTCAACCACAAACTGCTCATCACTTTGATAAGCACTGTGTTCCCACTGCCCTTTGGGCTCAATCACCATGCGCACGCGGTCCCCCGTCTGAAAGGTGGTCACCGACTTCACCGGAGTCCCAAAGTCACCTACATCCAAACGCCTGCGCAGCCCCTCAGGGAGGGTAGACTTCATGAACTCCACTACCAAATTTTGACCTTGCTGGCGGATGTCTACACCTACTTGGTTGTTGGGCAAGCTCACAACAACACGGCCGGCACCCTCTGGAGTGCGCCGGAAATCAAGATCTTTTAGGGGGGCAGAGTCACGGCTTCTATTTTCGGCAAAAGTAGGAGCTACTACCGCCGCTTTAGCCGCTGACGATGACTCTAAAACCACTACGAGTGACTTTCCTTGAATATCCGCTTTGTAGGCAGCTGGCTGCCTCAGATTGAGCACTACACGCGTTCTATCTCCGGCTTGGACCACACTGATGGATCTCAAGTTACCTTTATTCACCTCAATGGTAGACCTGCCCATGGCATTGGCAACGCCGGGAAAGTCCAACACAATGCGCGCCGGTGATTGGATCAGGAACGGAGTTGGGGCGGTAGTCAATGCCTGCGATAAGTCGATCCGCACCACCTCACTATCGCCTTGCATAGACCCTGATACCGACTCAATGGTAGTCTGTGCATTCACTCCAGCCGCGACCAAGAGCAGGAAACCAAAAAATGCTTGTTTCCACAGGCGCAATCCCGTTGGCTTATTTTGTGTGTTCATTTGGATCCTTCTTTGATCTGCAGCATTGCAATGCGCTCAATCCATTCGCCGCTTGCGTCCTGCACGATTTCGCGCAAAGTCACTTCTGTTTCACTCACCTTGGTGATGCGGCCATAGTTTTGGCCAAGATAACTTCCCAACTTCACGTGATAAAGCAAGCTATCCACCTTGAGCAAGGCTACTGGTGGCTCCCCAGGCTTGACAATGCTACCGACAAAAGACATCGAATCTAATGGAAAGAACTCCAACGCTTCTCTACGGCGCAACAGCTCGGGCGCAACAAGTGAGGCATTAGCGGCAGCTTTGGCCGAATCCTTTTTAAAGGCTTGAGTTAACTTCAAAAGACTAAAGGGTTCTGTGGCAGCACCATTGGTGTAGGCCTCTGGAGTGAATTGTTTGGGCGCAGCTATTGGTTTGACCTGAGGCCGAGTCTGATTTCGCTCATCAAGCATCCACTTACGAATGTCGTCCTCGCTGGATGCGCCGCACCCGAGTAATGCCATCAACAAAAATACTGATCCAGAAATTTTCAAGATCATCATTTTTTAGCTCCCGTTGCGGCAGTCGCTTTGCGCTGAGAGGCCACTTCATCAGGGTCTAAATAGCGAAACGTTTTGGCAGTCGATTCCAAAACCAAATTCCCATCTGTCTTGGGAGTAATCGTGAGATTATTCAGGGTCACAATTCGCGACAAATTAGCAATATCTGATGCAAAAGCGCCGATATCGTGGTAATGGCCAGTAACCTTCAGGGTAATAGGCAACTCAGCATAATATTCTTTAACCGCAATTTGCCCAGGTTTGAACAGATCAGATTGAAGATTGCGTGTCGCACGTGCTGAATTGATGTCAGACAGCAATGCGTACATCTCGGCCTTGCTAGGCAATTGTTTTTCTAATTGCGTAACGTATTGCTGCACTTGCTCGCGTTGTTTCTTAAGCACATCTAGGTTCACGGCTTTCGTCAACTTAATCTTGTACTCATCTCTGAGTTTGACTTCCGTCTCTTGCTCCTGCTGCAAAAGTTGCTCAGAGCTACTGAGCCATACAAACCAAAGGGCCACAACAACTGCAAGCATCGCTGCGACAAACAGGGCATAGCGAGGCACTGCCGGCCACATGGACGGGTCCTTCGGATCCAAATCCCGAAACTGGGAGGCAATTCGCTGCTGCAGCGCGGCAAAGTCGATGGAGGTTGTGGTTGCCATAGGTAAACGTATTAGCCCTTAACAGGCGGCGACACCTGAGGATTGGGTGCAGGAGTCCGGCCCGATGCTGCAGGCAAGGGTGCAACCGGCGTTGCAGAATTTTTCTCTGCCTCACTAGCACGCACCAGTCTGACACGCATGGTGAAGTTGGATACCCGCTTTTGTTCTTTGGTAGGCAAGGTAATCACTCCAGAGACAATCTCAACCAATTCAGGACGGTTAAACCAAGGTGTATTTCCAGTCAGGTTATACAAGAATTCTGCCACCCGTTCGTCGGATTGAGCAACCCCGCTGAGTGTCACCTGCTGATCAACTTGCACCATTTTGTTGATGTAGACCCCGTCTGGCAGCTGATTCACCAACTCCGTCAATAAATGCACAGGCAAATTACGATCTGACTGAAGGTCCTCTACGGCTTGTTGGCGCGCTCTGAGGGCGGCAATCTCATCTTCTAGCCCCTTGATGTCTTTGATTTGTCCCTCTAACTTTGTGATCTCTGCCTTGAGCGTACTATTGACACCCTGTTGTACCGATATAGCAGCTTGGTACCAAACAAAAACCAACCCAGCAAACAATCCACCCATAAACACTGACGCACCCAGAGAGACATTGAAAATGTCGCGCCGCTTCTTGCGCGCAGCTTCACGGTGGGGAAGTAGGTTAATCAAAATCACTGGGAAAACCTCCGCAAAGCCAGACCGCAGGAGGTTAAGTAGGATGGCGCCTCACGCGTCATGCGCTTCAAACGCACGCCGCTTCCAATTTCCATTCCGTCAAATGGATTGAGCAAAGTACAGGGGAAGGTGGTTTGCTGGGTGACCGCCACCGCCAAACCCGGCAAGGCTGCCGAGCCGCCCGCCAACAGGATGTAGTCGACTTTATTGTGCGGGGTACTTGTGAAAAAGAACTGCAGCGCGCGCCCTAACTCTTGCACCATGGTCTGAATAAAAGGGCGTAAGACCGTGGATTCGTAATCCTCCGGGAGTTCGCCGCTGCGCTTCTTGCTCTCAGCCTCTTCTTGCGAGAATCCGTACTGGCGAACAATAAGTTGCGTCAACTGCGCACCGCCAAATGCCTGATCACGATCATAAAGAACTTCTTCATCGCGCAGCACCTGCATACTGGTCGTCATTGCACCGACCTCAAACAAGGCGACTATCAAGCCAGCGCCGGCGTTCGGGAGGCTTTGTATCATCCTGCCGGCGGCCAAACGCGAAGCATAAGACTCTACATCAACAATAACGGGAGTAAGGCCAGCTGCTTCGGCCAAGCCTTGTATATCTTGAACCTTTTCTCTGCGCGAAGCTGCGATTAAAACTTCAACATCACCCACAGACGAGGCGCTAGGGCCAATGACACAATAGTCGAGACTTACCTCGTCGAGCGGAAAGGGAATGTATTGATTGGCTTCGGTTTCGACCTGCTCTTCCAGTTCTTGATCCGTCATACCGCCAGGCAGAATAATCTTCTTGGTAATCACCGCAGAGGGCGGCAAGGCCATCGCCACGTTTTTGGTTTTGGTGCCGCTCTTTTTCACCAAACGGCGCAGGGCATCGGCAACCTCATCGAACTTCTCGATGTTACCGTCAGTAATCCAGCCGCGCTCCAGGGGTTCGATGGCACAATGTTCAAGCACAATGTTTCCGGCCTTGTCACGGCCCAACTCCACCAACTTTACGCTGGAAGAGCTAATGTCTAAGCCCACCATAGGTGCGGGTTGACGACTAAATAACGACCCCAATGAGATCAAAACTATCCCCCGAAACAGACCGACAGGATACCGGCCATACTTAAGAATTCACTTGAATGTTATCAGTAAGATCCTTGTCACGCAAAGGTTTTTTCTGTTTCGACATGTTTCAAGCGTTGTCAAAAGCAGACGTTTTCTGGCCTTTGCGAAGATCCTAAGCCGAATTTCACGTCTAAGCTTATCTTCGCTTAGACCATGATGGAAGCCTTGTCAATTCGACACAGACGGCCATTTTTATAATCCAGCAGCAATATTACTAACATTCATATGATGCCTACCGAAACCCCGCCTCCCGTCAATCCCCAAGGGGCTCGTTCAGGTCGTACCCCAAAGCACTGGCTTGTACGTTTGGCTTTGTGGGCTATAGGCTTGGCAAGTGCTGCGGCCTTGTCTTTGCTCATTGTGATTGCATTGGCACTTGCCGTGGCTTACCCCAACTTGCCAGACATATCCGACCTATCGGACTATCGACCCAAGTTGCCACTGCGTGTGTTTTCAGCTGAAGGAGACTTGCTCGCAGAGTTTGGCGAAGAGCGACGCATCCTCACGCCGATTGACGACATCCCCAAAGTCATGACCAACGCCGTACTGGCAATAGAGGACGCTCGCTTTTTCCAGCACGGTGGCGTTGACTACATCGGTGTGGTGCGCGCCGGTTTGGCCAACGTAGGCAAGGTCAAGAGCCAGGGGGCATCAACTATCACCATGCAAGTAGCACGCAACGTGTACCTGTCTTCAGAAAAGACCTTCACGCGAAAAATCTATGAAATCTTGCTGACCTTCAAGTTGGAACACAACTTGAGCAAGGCGCAAATTCTTGAGATATACATGAACCAGATCTTCTTAGGCAATCGTGCCTATGGCTTTGCCGCCGCATCAGAAGCTTATTTCGGCAAACCATTGAAAGATATCACTATCGCAGAAGCCGCCATGTTGGCAGGACTGCCCAAAGCGCCATCCGCCTATAACCCTATTGTGAAACCCAAAAGGGCCAGAGCGCGTCAACTACACATCATTGAGCGCATGCTTGAGAACGGTTTTATCACCGCACAAGAAGCCGACGCTGCAAAAAAACAAGAACTCGTGATCAAGTCTCGCGCCAACACCAAGCAAGTACACGCCGAATATGCAGCCGAAATGGTGCGCCAGCTCATGTACTCTCAGTATGGCGAAGAAACCTACACCCGTGGGCTAGACGTTCAAACCACTTTGCGATCTGCGGACCAAGACAGCGCTTACCGCGCCTTGCGCCGCGGCATTATGGATTTTGAGCGCCGCCAAGTGTACCGGGGCCCAGAGAAGTTCATCGCCCTACCCAACAGTGGGCAGGAAATGGAAGACGCGATTGACGACGTTTTGGATGAGCACCCTGACAATGGTGACGTGATGGCCGCCGTAGTTCTGGAGGCAGACTCCAAAAAAATCAAGGCGATGCGTCAAAACGGGGAGGCAGTAGATATATCAGGCGAAGGCCTCAAACCAGCCCAATCAGGCTTATCCGACAAAGCCCCACCCAACATCAAAATACGCCGTGGGGCGGTCATTCGTGTGGCCAAAACCAGCAAAGGCACTTGGGAGATTACCCAGCTACCCGAAGTGGAAGGGGCATTTGTCGCCATGGATCCTCGCGACGGATCTATCAAAGCCTTGGTGGGTGGGTTTGACTTTGCCAAAAATAAATTCAACCACGTAACCCAAGCTTGGCGGCAACCTGGGTCCAGCTTCAAACCGTTTATCTACTCCGCTGCATTGGAGAAAGGATTTACGCCATCGACCGTCATCAACGATGCGCCCTTGTTTTTTGACGCAGGGGTGACGGGTGGGCAGCCCTGGGAGCCTAAAAACTACGACGGTACTTTCGATGGCCCTATGACCTTGCGCAAAGGTTTGGCCAAGTCAAAAAACATGATTTCTATCCAAATACTGAAATCCATCGGCCCGCAATATGCGCAAGACTGGATCACCCGGTTTGGATTTGAGGCAGAGAAACACCCGCCCTATCTCACCATGGCGCTGGGCGCGGGATCCGTCACACCCATGCAAATGGCAACAGGCTACTCAGTCTTCGCCAATGGCGGCTACCGGGTCAACCCATGGCTGGTGACGAAAGTGAGCGAGCAACGGGGCAAAGTTCTGGTTGAAGCCAAGCCGCCTGCGTTGCAAGACAGCGAACGCGCCATTGATGCGCGCAACGCCTTTCTCATGACCAGCCTGTTAGGCGAGGTAACTCGCGCAGGAACTGCAGCACGCGCTCAAGCCACGCTCAAACGCGCAGACGTCTACGGTAAAACAGGTACCACCAATGACTCTATGGATGCATGGTTTGCCGGCTATCACCCCACCTTGGCGGCGGTGACTTGGATTGGCTATGACACCCCCCGCAAACTAGGGGACCGGGAAACCGGTGGTGGCTTGAGTTTGCCAGTGTGGATCAGTTTCATGGAAACCGCCTTGAAAAATGTGCCTATTGCAGAGCCCTCGGCCCCTGAAGGCGTTGTGAACGCGGGTGGCGAATGGTACTTTGAAGAGTTTGCCAAATCCGCTGGGGTGTCTGCAATCGGCTTGGAGGACACAGCAGATGCAGGCCCTCAACCCTTGCCTGCCGCCGATGAAAAGAAAAAGATCATGGACCTTTTCAAAACTAACTAGCCTAAAAAATCAGCGGGCACCCTGCTTGCGCTGTGGCGTTACGGGTCAGTGCCGCAAAAAATTCGCCCTGCCCCTTGGTGTCCTGCCACTGGCCGTCTAGCCAACGGTAATGGTAGCCACCAGCTTTGGTAGCCATCCACACTTCGTGCAGCGGCTTTTGCAAATTGATAACGATCTGGCTCCGGTTAGCAAACGTCAATGTCACCATGCCACCGGTGCGCTGGTTGTCTACATCGGCATCGGTTTCGTCGTTGATACGGTCGCAGGCGGCCTCTACCCTTTTGAGCAAAGTTTCGGCCTGGTCCATGAATTCGGGGTCGGTCATTACAATTTCACCATGTTGTATCCAAAACAAATTTTAGTCAGTACGCTTATCCTTGGTGCTGGTGTGCTAAATCTAGTCGGTTGCGGTCAGACGGGTGCACTGTATTTGCCGCCACCAGCGGCCACCACTAAGCCCGCAGTGCCCTCAAGTTCTGGCACACCCGCACAAGCATCTACACCATCCTCACAAGCCCCAACTCCATGACCACTCCTTTGCTGCCAGGCCATCCCCACATCCACTACACCGACGGGCATTTGTGTGTTGAAAGCCAAGCGCTCAAGCCATTAGCGGCTGAGCACGGTACACCTTTGTTCGTGTATTCCAAAGCCTCCATGCTCCATGCCTTAGCCGCCTACCAGCGGGGTTTTTCCGGCAGAAATGTGCAAATTTGCTACGCCATGAAAGCCAATCCGGCCTTGGGCGTTATCCAGGTTTTTGCTGAAGCGGGCTGTGGCTTTGACATTGTGTCGGGCGGAGATATGGCCCGCGTGCTGGCTGCCGGTGGTCAAGCAGACAAGATCATTTTCTCCGGCGTGGGCAAAACCCGTGCAGAAATGCGCCAAGCCCTGCAGGCAGGCATTGGCTGCTTTAACGTAGAGAGCGAGGCCGAGCTTGAAGTACTGAGCGAAGTGGCGCTGGCCCTGGGTACGCGTGCGCCTGTGAGCATTCGCGTTAACCCCAACGTAGATCCCAAAACCCACCCCTATATTTCGACCGGCC
The DNA here is from genome assembly GCA_044346675.1 of Rhodoferax sp. GTDB lineage: Bacteria > Pseudomonadota > Gammaproteobacteria > Burkholderiales > Burkholderiaceae_C > Allorhodoferax. The sequence continues at coordinate 7,848 of JBIIYT010000057.1, forward strand.
TCAAAGGCAGTAAGTTTGGTGTGGCGCACGAACGCGTGGTACCCACCTATGTGCGTGCCGCCGAATTGGCAGGAATTCAAGTGGTGGGCATTGACTGCCATATAGGCTCGCAAATCACGGAGGTAGAGCCCTATCTGGACGCCGTGGACCGCATGCTTGATTTGGTAGAGGCGATTGAGGCTGCGGGCATCACTCTGCACCACATCGACTTTGGTGGAGGCTTGGGCATTAACTACAACGGCGACACCCCCCCCAGCGCTGATGCACTGTGGGCACGCATGCTAGCCAAGCTAGATGCGCGTGGCTTTGGGCAACGCCAACTCATGATTGAGCCCGGGCGCTCCCTGGTGGGCAATGCGGGCGTGTGTGTGACCGAGGTGCTCTACCTAAAGCACGGCGAGCAAAAGAACTTTTGCATTGTGGATGCCGCAATGAATGATCTGCCGCGCCCTGCCATGTACCAAGCATTTCACGGCATTATTCCCCTGAGCCCACGCACGCAAGCTCCCCTCACCTACGAAGTGGTAGGCCCGGTGTGTGAAAGTGGCGACTGGTTAGGCCATGAGCGCGCTCTATCGGTAGCCCAAGGCGACTTGCTGGCAGTGCTATCTGCCGGAGCCTACTGCATGAGTATGGCCAGCAACTACAACTCACGGGGTCGCGCTGCCGAGATCTTAGTGGACGGCAACCAAGCCCATGTTATTCGCCAACGTGAAACCATTGCCGAACAGATGCAAAACGAGCATTTAGTGGCTCGGAAAAAGGCGCAGTAGTTTATGCAGCTCTGCGCTACTGGCGTCCATCCAGCGACGACTAGAGTCGTTTTTTCTTAATGAATCGATCCACACGCCAGCAGAGCAGTCCAGCCAAAATAACGGCATACACAAACACTTCTGCAAAATCGTTCTTGCCACTGCGCATCCAAAAGAAATGCAATAGAGCCAAACCCGCTACCGCATAGACCAATCTGTGCAGGAGCCGCCAGCGCTTGGCACCCACCGCTTGAATAGCCCGATTAAACGAGGTGAGCGCCAGCGGCGTCAACAACACAAACGCGCTAAAGCCCACCAAAATAAATGGCCGCTTGGCAATGTCTTGGGCAATATCTCCCACATCAAAGCCCATATCGAACCAGCCATAGGCCAGCACGTGGCACACCACATAGAAGTAGACAAACAGCCCCAACATGCGCCGAAAACGCGCCAAGGCTGGTATGTCGAACAGGGTCCGCAAAGGAGTCACCGCCAATACTAGGCAAAGCATGCGCAAAGTCCAGTCACCCGTGGCGCGTATCAGGTACTCAGCTGGGTTGGCACCCAAAATGTTGGGTTGGTCTCGCAAAGCCAATGCAACGTTGTAAGCCAGCCAAACAAACGGGAGCACACACAGCACAAACAGCACCGGTTTGGCAAGCCGATGGAGCAAGCAGCGTGAAATGACAATTGACCTCACGGGCCCGGTAGGCACCATCGCTCAATAAAACTTCTTCAAGTCCATACCTGCGTACAACTGGCCTACCTGCGCCTCGTACCCATTAAACATGAGCGTCTTGCGCTTCTTAGCAAACAAGCCATCTTCACCAATACGGCGCTCGGTACTTTGGCTCCAACGGGGGTGGTCTACATTGGGATTCACGTTCGAGTAAAAGCCATATTCATTGGCGGCCGCCTTGTTCCATGCAGTGGCCGGTTGGCGGTCAGTGAAGCGAATTTTGACGATACTCTTGCCGCTCTTAAACCCATACTTCCATGGCACCACCAAGCGCACGGGTGCACCGCTCTGATTCGGCAGCACTTCACCATACATACCAAAGGTGAGCAATGTGAGCGGGTGCATGGCTTCGTCCATGCGCAGCCCTTCGACATAGGGCCAGTCCAGTACCCGTGAACCCACATTTGGCATGGTCTTGGGATCGGCCAAGGTGACAAACTCGACGTACTTTGCAGAGGCCTGCGGCTCGACCCGCTTGATCAGCTCTGCCAAGGAGTATCCAAGCCAAGGAATGACCATGGACCAGCCCTCCACACAGCGCAGGCGGTAGATTCGCTCCTCCATAGCGCTGAGCTTGAGCAAGTCTTCCAGCGCCAGCTTGCCCGGCTTCTTCACCAGACCCTCAATCTCTACCGACCAAGGCGTAGTTTTGAGGGTATGCGCGTTCAGCGCAGGGTCGCCCTTGTCAGTGCCAAATTCGTAAAAATTGTTGTAGGTGCTGGCGTCTTTATAGGGGGTGAGCCGCTCCATCGTCATGGCA
>JBIIYT010000058.1:0-10075 GCA_044346675.1 Rhodoferax sp.
CCCAGTCGCTGACGATGGCGAGTTTGGCATTGACCCAGCGCACACCGCTGCAATATGCCTATCGCACGGCCCGGGTGCAAGACCCGGTGGACTTGGCGGGTCTGCACTTCCCCAACCGCGTGGGCTTGGCCGCAGGCTTGGACAAAAATGCCCGCTGCATTGATGCCTTTGGCGCAATGGGATTTGGCTTTATCGAGGTGGGCACGGTCACACCCAAGGCCCAGCCCGGCAACCCCAAGCCGCGCATGTTTAGGTTGCCGCAAGCCAACGCCATCATTAACCGCTTGGGCTTTAACAATGAGGGCTTGGACGCATTTGTCGCCAACGTGGCCCGCTCGGCCCTGCGCCGCCAAAAGAACCCCGACTTGGTACTGGGCCTGAACATTGGCAAGAATGCGAGCACTCCGCTGGAGCGCGCTACTGAAGACTATGTGATGTGTCTGGATGCGGTCTATCCGCACGCAGACTATGTCAGCGTCAACATCTCCAGCCCCAATACCCAAGATTTGCGTCAACTGCAAAATTACGACGCACTGGACATGCTTTTGGGGGCGTTGTCCAAACGGCGCGCCCAACTTGCTGCGCTGGCTGCAAAGACCGACGGCAAGGGCAAAGTGCGGCCACGGCACGTACCTATTTTTCTCAAAATAGCGCCAGACTTGGACAATGCCCAAGTGAAAGCCATCGCAGTAGCCTTGTTGCGCCACGGTATTGACGGTGTCATTGCCACCAACACCACCGTGAGCCGCGATGCAGTGCAGGGGCTGGCGCACGCCAAAGAGACCGGTGGCTTATCGGGCGCGCCGCTGCTTGACATGAGCAACCAGATGATCACGCAACTACGCACCGCCATGGGGCCGCGGTTTCCCATTATGGGTGTCGGTGGCATCCTGAGCGGAGCCGATGCGGTCAGCAAAATACGCGCAGGGGCAGACGTAGTACAGATTTACACTGGGCTGATTTACCGCGGGCCCGAATTGGTGACTGAATCAGCACAGGCCATCAAACACATGAAGAAGAAACCACGCAACTCGTCATGGAGTAATCGCATCTAGCCTTTAGAAACTACACCGCCAATAGCTGCGCTACCCTCTCTCCAATGGCCAGTGAACTGGTCAATCCGGGCGACTCGATTCCAAAAAGGTTGACCAAACCGCCCACGCCATGGTCTAAGGGGCCCTGAATGTAAAAGTCGCGTGTCGGCTCGCCGGGGCCGCTGATTTTGGGGCGAATACCCGCGTAAGCAGGAATCAGCGCACCATCTGGCAACTCGGGCCAATACTTTCTCACCTCTGCGTAGAAGGCCTCACCCCGGCTGGGCTGCACCGCCAAATCATCCGGGCTCTCTACCCACTGCACATCGGGCCCAAACTTGGCCTGACCGCCCAGATCTAAAGTCAAGTGCACCCCCAAGCCCGCACTTTCTGGCACTGGATAAATAAGCCGCGAAAACGGCACACGCGCGGCAAGGGTGAAGTAGTTGCCCTTGGCATAGTGCGCGGTGGGCACATGGAGCGCGTCAAGCCCCTCAAAGCATGTGGCCAGTGCGGGGGCCGAAAGACCCGCCGCGTTGATCACACACTTAGCACGCAAGCGTGTGCCATCCTTAGCTACCAAATCAATAGCATTTTGCCCGCAGTGTGCGCCAGCCAGAGGTGAATTGAGTGCCAGAACTCCACCCGCGTTCTCTACGTCGCCCAATAAGGAGAGCATCAAGGCGTGGCTGTCCACAATACCGGTAGACGGGGAGTGCAGCGCCGCTAGGCAAGACAGGGCGGGCTCCATGGCACGCGCCTGCGCAGCATCAAGCAAAACCAAATCCATGACGCCGTTGGCGATTGCTTTGGCCTGTATGGACTGGAGCTGCGCCACCTGCGCCGGGCTTGTGGCAACAATCAACTTCCCACAGCGCCGGTGGGCCACACCGCGCTCCTTGCAGTAGGCATACAACAAGCCTTTGCCACGCACACAGAGCTGCGCTTTCAGGGAGCCCTGGGGGTAATAGATGCCGGCATGTATGACTTCGCTATTGCGCGAACTGGTTTGCGTGCCAATCGCATTGCCGGCCTCTAGCACCAATACCTCGCGCCCCGCCAAGGCCAGCGCACGGGCTACGGCCAAGCCCACTACACCGGCACCCACCACTACGCAGTCCACCTGCTCAACGGTTACAGTGCTCAACGCAGTTCCAAATCTGAGCTACCGGGGCGCACAACCAGTGCCCTACCACTGGGCAGTTGGAGATAAGCCCGCGCCTCATCAGGAGTTAGACCGTAGGTCATGCTCACGGGCGCGCCCGGTGCTTGGCTATAAGCGTAGCCACGTGTGCTACCAAGCATCGTAAAAACCAGTTCAACCGCTACGCCAGTATTGCAACGCAGATCAATGGCCCCAGCCACTGAACTGGTGTAGCGCAGTTGCCCGACACAGCTCGTTATGCGGGCGCTATCTGCCCCAGAGCCAGCGCCTAAGGGTTTGGTACGAGACGCTAAAGTTGCCGATCCTGTGCGGTCTGGCATGAGCTGCACTTCGCCTTGCAGCAGTTGACCATTGACCATTGCTATGGCAGGAACGCGGCTAGAAAAAACCAGCAAACTGCCCTCAGACACCTGTGCACAGCCAACCGCCCCGCAGAGAAAGAGCAAACTCGCCAAAGCTGCTGCGCAGGAGCTTGCAAAAGGTAGCTTTTTCATTGTCAAACCCTTGTGTGAGGCCACGCAAAGCCGGTGTACCATCTTAGCCAGATTGCGCCGATATACATGGCCCAAATTGCGGCTAGATTGGGGTGCATATCTTAGTGCAGACCGTTCAACCAAAGAGACCCTGACATGAACCAGCAAGACTCCCCACAGAATGACGTAGTCCAAATGCCATTAAAGGCTTTGGGCGTGCGCACCGGTATGGCCCTGCAAACCCGCCGTTTAGTGGAAGGTGCGGCTAAAAGAGAATCTCAGTTTTTTGGCGCCATAGAAGGCAAAGGCGTCATGGTCGGGCCGATAAGCTCGGACAGCGTCCAAACCGGGTTGCAAGAGGGGGAGATTTGTGTAGTGCGGGGGTTTACCGGGCAATACGAGTTTTCTTTTCTGAGCAAGGTGCTGCAAACCTTTGAAAAACCCTTTGTCTACGCGCTCTTGGGGTATCCCGCGCAGGTGGATGCGCGGCTAGTGCGCCAGTCCATGCGGGTCAAAAGCTCTTTGCCCACCACGGTGCGGCTGGACAACAAAGATGACCCTTCTCAGTCCCGCAGCCTAGACGTCAGCTTGGTAGACATCAGCGTTGCCGGCGCCATGATCAAAGCCGACTCCAGCCTTGTCGCCATTGGCGAGACGCTCAGCGCCAGCATCACCGTAGACTTTGAAGGCACCCCGAGCCAACTTTTGTTGCAAGCTAAGGTTTGCCACAACAATAAATCCGCCACTGGTGATGGCTACTTCATTGGACTGGCGTTTAAAAATTTGACGCAAAACGACAAGCTGGTGCTGCACTACGTCACCCAAACCACGCCGAACTGAGGGCAAGAAATGAGCAAAAAAAAGACTCGCCACGCTGTGCCGAGTCTTTTTCATACCAATAAATTGGTGGGCAGTACAAGTTTCGAACTTGTGACCCCTGCAGTGTGAATGCAGTGCTCTACCCCTGAGCTAACCGCCCTGAATTGGGTTCAGGAAAGCCTCAAATTATACAACATGCTTAACCCTATTTTTTTGCAGGCGCGTCACTATCTGCAAACGATAAGGGCGCCTTGGTCAAGTAACTTACGAGCACCGTGCACACTAGCCCGGCAGCCACACCAAATACACCGGCGGACACCGGCTGAATTCCCCACCACAAACCACTTCCGCCCAAGCCCCAGGCAGCGCGCAATACAGGCAGATTAATCACCATGTAGTAGACCGTAACGCCCAGCCCCGCCAGCATGCCCCAAACAGCCCCGGCGCGGGTGGTACCTGGCCAAAAAATGCCCAGCACCATCGCGGGCACGAGCGCCGCACCCGCCAGAGAAAACGACGCGGACACAAGATACAAAATTCCCGCCGGGCGTTGGGCTGCCACATACGCCGCCATCAAGGCCACCACAAGCAAGGCAAATTTGGACCACATGACCCGGCGCATGGCTTTCACCTTATCTCCATCTCCTGCGAAATAGACGTCATGCGCTAAAGCATTGCCAATGGTCAACAAGAGCCCGTCTGCGGTAGACAGCGCTGCGGCCAAGCCCCCTGCCGCCACGAGCATAGCGACCACATACGGCAAGCCACCGATTTCAGGTGTTGCCAGCATGAGCAAATCAGCCCCAATTCTTATCTCGGCGAACTGCAGTATGTGGTCGCCATTAACATCGGACACCGCCAACAGCGAAGGATCTCGCGCCCACTGCGCAACCCAAGCAGGCAGGCTGTCAAATGGCCGCCCCACCAGATGTGCCATCACCTCATACTTAACCAATACCGCCAAGGCCGGAGCCGAGAGGTACAGCAAGGCGATGAAAAACACAGACCACGCCACCGAATTGCGTGATTCGGCCACCGTCGGTGTGGTGTAAAAACGGGTCAGTAAATGCGGCAGTCCGGCGGTACCCACCATCAGACAAAACATCAGCGCCAAAAAATTCAGCCGCGAGGTATCAAACACCTGCTGTTCGGCGACCGTTCCCTTGGGATCACCTGCAAACGCAGTGGTGTGCCGTGGCATGCCGCCTAAGGCATGGGCACGCTCTTGAGCTTCGGTCAAAGCGCGCTGCCAGTGCTCACGGGCGGCCTGGGCATCTTTGGGCAGCGCAGCGAGTTCTCGACGCACATGGGCCGTGCGCTCGTCATCGGCTTGTTTATCGCCGAAGGCTCGCAATTGCTCGCGCAGGGCGTGACGCTCTAACTGCAAGGCACCCTCCACGTCCAGGAGCTTGCGCTCAAGTGCTTGCGCGCGTTGTGCATACAGAGCCATGACTTCTTGCTCGGCAGGCGAGTCCATGAGTTGCTGCTCCATGCGCGCAATTTTTTCCAGTTGCTGCCCGTAAGCCAAGGGAGCGAATGGATTGCCCACCTGTTTGTATGCCAACCACGACACCGGAATCAGGAAGGCCAATATGATGAGCACATATTGCGTGAGCTGGGTCCAGGTGACCGCGCGCATGCCTCCTAAAAATGAGCACACCAACACGCCCCCCAGCCCCAGCAAAATGCCAATCTCAAAATGCACACCGGTCAGGCGCGAAGTGATCAAGCCCACGCCGTAAATTTGCGCCACCACGTAGGTGAAAGAGCACAACACCGCAGCCAGCGCGGCAAGAATACGCGGCCAACGCCCTCCAAAGCGCACCGCAAAGTAGTCGGGCACCGTGTACAACTGCATACGCCGCAAATAAGGTGCTACCAGCAGAGCCACAAGGCAAAAGCCGCCGGTCCAACCCAGCACATACGCCAAGCCACCGGGTTGTCCAGCGGTGCCAGAGTAGCCCTGCAGGTACAAGCCACCAGCCAAGCTAATGAACGATGCGGCACTCATCCAGTCTGCAGCCGTGGCCATGCCGTTGTACATCGCAGGAATACGCCGCCCGGCCACATAGTACTCGGCTGCATCTCCCGTGCGGCCGTATACCCCTATCACCGCATAAATAAGCAAAGTGGCAGACAAGAAAATGCCAGCCACCCAAGCTTTTGGCAGACCGCCCTGCTCAGCCAGCGCCAACACCAGCAAGAAACCGAGCATGCCAAGAACATACAAGACAAAGCGCCCATGCAGGCGTCGCTTGCTGCGGTTGTAGGCGGCATAGTCAAAGCCGGGCTCAGGCGGTTCACGACGATTGGCCACCCATGCAAACACCACCACAATCGCCAGAAAAACCAGTACCGAGCCTTGCGCAGCAAACCAAAAGCCGATAGGCCAGCCCCCCACCGAAAACTGCAAATCGCGGGCGAAAAACACCACGCCAAAAGATGCCACAAACCACAAGGCCAACAGCCCTGCATGCAGGCGCCATTGGCGTGGTGTGGCAAACCCGGTCATTTAGCTTGCAAGCTGCTTCCAGGTGGCAATGACGGAGTCAGGGTTTAAGGAGATGGACGAAATGCCCTCCTCCTTGAGCCACTGGGCAAAGTCAGGATGGTCGCTAGGGCCTTGGCCACAAATGCCAATGTATTTGCCTTGGCGTTTGCAAGCCGATATGGCCATGCTGATGAGCGCTTTGACGGCGGGGTCACGCTCATCAAAGTCTGCCGCCAAAAGCTCTAGCCCAGAGTCGCGGTCCAAGCCCAGCGAGAGTTGAGTCAAATCGTTAGAGCCGATGGAGAAGCCATCGAAGTACTCTAGGAACTGGTCCGCCAAAATGGCGTTAGACGGAATCTCGCACATCATGACGATCTTCAGATCTGCCTCACCCCGGCGCAAGCCGTGGCGGGCCAACAGCTCGGTCACCTTCTTGGCTTGGCCCAAGGTACGCACAAAAGGCACCATGACCTGCACATTGGTCAAGCCCATCTCGTTGCGCACACGCTTCAAGGCTTCGCACTCCATAGCAAAGGCCTCGCCAAAATCAGCACTCAGGTAGCGAGCGGCACCACGGAAGCCCAGCATGGGGTTTTCTTCCTCCGGCTCGTAGCGGCTGCCGCCGATGAGCTTACGGTATTCGTTGCTCTTGAAGTCTGACAGACGCACGATGACGGGTTTGGGCCAAAACGCGGCGGCAATGGTGGCCACGCCTTCGGCCACGCGGTCTACATAAAAAGCGCGGGGCGACGCATGGCCACGGGCTACCGACTCCACGGCCTTCTTCAAGTCGGCATCAATATTGGGGTAGTCCAAAATGGCTTTGGGGTGCACGCCAATGTTGTTGTTGATGATGAACTCCAAGCGGGCCAAGCCCACGCCTTCGTTAGGCAGCTGACAGAAGTCAAACGCTAGCTGGGGGTTGCCCACATTCATCATGATTTTGACGGGGATTGCGGGCATGGTGCCGCGCTGCACTTCTGACACTTCGGTCTCCAAGAGTCCGTCGTAAATGAAGCCGGAGTCACCCTCGGCGCAACTCACGGTCACCAGCATGCCGTCTTTCAACTGCTCGGTGGCATGGCCGCAACCCACCACGGCGGGGATACCCAATTCGCGCGCAATGATGGCCGCGTGGCAGGTGCGCCCGCCACGGTTGGTGACGATGGCCGAAGCCCGCTTCATGACGGGCTCCCAATTGGGGTCGGTCATGTCGGTGACCAACACGTCACCGGCTTGCACCTGGTCCATCTCGCTGATGTTGTGCACGATACGCACCGGGCCCGTGCCAATTTTTTGGCCAATGGCGCGGCCTTCGGCCAGCACAGCGCCTTTGCCCATGAGCTTGTAGCGGTACTCGGGCGCATTGCCCGCTTGGCTTTTCACGGTTTCAGGGCGTGCCTGCAAAATGTACAACTGGCCGTCGGTGCCGTCTTTGCCCCACTCAATGTCCATGGGGCGACCGTAGTGCTCTTCGATCACCAAGGCGTACTTGGCTAACTGCTCTACATCGGCATCAGTCAGAGAATAGCGATTGCGCAGTTCGGTGGGTACATCGGTGGTTTTCACCAGCTTGCCACCGGCGGCTTTTTCTGCGGGTGTGGTGAACTCCATTTGCAAAAGCTTGGAGCCCAAGTTGCGGCGAATCAGGGCGCGCTTGCCCGCTTTGAGCATGGGCTTGTGCACATAAAACTCGTCCGGGTTGACGGCGCCCTGCACCACGGTCTCGCCCAAGCCGTAGCTGGAAGTGATGAACACCACATCGGAGAAACCCGATTCGGTATCGATGGTGAACATCACACCAGCGGCGCCCAAGTCTGAGCGCACCATGCGTTGAATACCGGCGCTCAAGGCCACCACATCATGGGCGAAGCCTTTGTGCACGCGGTAGCTGATGGCACGGTCGTTATACAAAGAGGCAAACACTTCGCGAATTTTGTGCAAAATGTCTTCAATACCCACCACGTTGAGGAAGGTTTCTTGCTGCCCGGCAAAGGACGCATCGGGCAAGTCTTCGGCGGTAGCAGAGGAGCGCACCGCAAACGAGGCCTTGTCGTTGCCAGCGCTCAGGGTTTTGAAAGCTTCGCGAATGCCCTGCTCCAGCGCGGGCGGAAAGGGCTGCGCCTCTACCAAAGCGCGTATTTCAGCGCCTACTTGGGCCAAGGCACGCACGTCTTCGGTGTCTAACGCGGCCAGCTTGGCGCTAATTCTTCCAGCCAGATCTTCGTACTTCAAAAACTCACGGAAACCATGCGCCGTGGTGGCAAAGCCCGTGGGCACCTTCACGCCCGTGGGTAGCTGGGAAATCATCTCGCCCAGGCTGGCATTTTTGCCGCCCACGGTCTCTACATCGGACATGCGCAGCAGCTCGAAAGGCACCACTAAGTCGGTCGGGTTGAAAAGGGTTGACATCAAAATACTCCTAAAGTTAAAACCTTCTCGCTGCTAGCGGGGCGACTACAAGCGGGCCGCCAGCAGGTGCACATTTCCAAGTGCGAACTCTTTTCTTATTCTGTGGAGATTCGTAATACGCGGAAATTGCGCTAAATTGGATACATTGTAGAGTCCCGCCCTGCCCGGCCCCCGGGGGCTGGCGCTGCAGCCCTTGCACAACACTGACAACCCAACCCTATAGTCCACCATGCCCACTTGCTCTGTATTTTTTGTATCTGACGGCACCGGTATCACCGCCGAGACCTTTGGCAAAGCTATATTGGCCCAGTTTGAGATCTCGCCCCGCCACGTGCGCCTGCCTTTTGTGGATACCGTGGACAAGGCCCACCAAGCGGTACGCCAGATTAACCATGCCGCCTTGGTGGAAGGCAAAAGGCCTATTGTTTTCTCTACCTTGGTCAATATGGAGGTGCTTAAAGTCATCCAAGACGGCTGCCAAGGCATGTTGCTAGACATGTTTGGCATGTTTGTGCAGCCCCTTGAGAAAGAGCTCATGCTCAAGTCCAATCACCGCATTGGCCGCTTTAGCGATACCAGCAAGAGCAAAGCCTACCAAGACCGCATAGAGGCGATTAATTTTTCGCTGGAGCATGACGACGGCCAGTCCAACCGCGACTTGGAGGGCTCCGACGTGATTTTGGTGGGCGTGAGCCGCAGCGGCAAAACACCTACGTCGCTGTATTTGGCCATGCAGTACGGCCTGAAGGCCTCTAACTACCCACTCATTCCGGAAGACTTTGAGCGCCGCCACCTCCCCCCCGCGCTGGTGCCGCACAAGGCCAAGATTTTTGGCCTGACCATACAGCCCGAGCGCCTCTGCGAAATCCGCAGCGAACGCCGCCCTAACTCAAAGTACGCATCGCTAGAAAACTGCCGCATGGAGGTGAACGAGGCCGAATCTATGATGCGCCGAGCAGGTATACGGTGGCTGTCCACCACCACCAAGTCGATTGAAGAGATAGCCACCACCATACTGCAAGAGATCCATCCGGGGCGACTCAGCTTCTAGGCAAATTTCAAAGCACCCCATGCCGCAAGCGGCTGCTGTGAACAGCTAAGCATCTGCTGCCCCACTTCACGAAACGCTGGGTGTGCCGAGCGCAACAACGCTTGCCCCGCTTGTTGCCGATAGCGTGGTGTCGCCGTGAGAGGTACTTTGCGCAGCCACACCAATGCCTCATCCAAGCGGCCCCGCGCGGCCAACATGCCTGCAAAATTAAACTGCCCCCGAAAATCCCCTGCGCGCGCGCCTTCGCCATACGCAAAAAAGGCGGCTTCGGCATCTTGCGCCACGACTAAACCATCCTCGTAATACCGCCCTATCTTGCTCATGGCTTTGGCATAGCCCAAATCAGCCGACTTGCGGTACCAATACAGCGCACCCGCATGGTCTTGCGCAGTGGCTTTGCCCGCTGCCAGCATGTTGGCGTAGTTGTACATGCCCGCATCCAGCCCCTTGCCTGCTGCTTGCGCGTACCAGTTGAGTGCCGCAAAGAGGTTGGCCTCGGTACCCCAGCCGTTTTCAAAACAACGTCCAACCATATTCATTCCTATGGCATGCCCTTGCTTGGCCGCTTTTAGAAACCACGCATGGGCATCGTGGGGATTGCGCTCCAAGCCATGCCCATCCAGCAACCAT
>JBIIYT010000364.1:0-2994 GCA_044346675.1 Rhodoferax sp.
GCGCAGGCTGATGCGGCACGGCTGAAGATCACTTTTTTGCAGGGCGTGGCCTTGCAGTTTCTCAACATCAAGGCGTGGATGCTCGCGCTCACTGTGGTGGCCGGTTGGCTGGCCGGGCGAGAAGACGCAGCGCAACGCTTTGCCCTGCTGCTGCCGGTGGTGCTGGCGTTTGGCTTTTTTAGCAACCTGCTATATGCGCTGGTGGGCTCGCTTTTGCGCCACTGGCTGGCTGGGCCCTACCGGGCTGGCGTTGCCACAGGGGTGCGGTTGCGCTGGTTTAACCGCGCCATGGCGGCAGTGCTGGTGCTAACCGCTTACTGGATGGCTACGCTATGAAATCTTACTTTTTGGGTCTGCACAAAGAAACCCTGGGCCTGTGGCTAGGGGTGCTGGGCGTGGCCATATTTGCGGTGACCTTGCCCATGACGCGCTTGGCCACGGGCACGGTAGATGCGCCACAACTATCCCCCTGGTTTGTCACCTTTGGGCGTGCAGCGCTGGCGGGGTTTTTATCGATAGCGGTGCTGCTGGCAGTGCGCGCACCGTGGCCCACTAGAGCGCAGCGCAAGCCGCTGCTCATCGCCTTGCTGGGCAACGCCATTGGCTACCCGCTGCTGCTGGGCTTGGCGCTGCGCCACGTCACATCGGGCCATGCGGCGGTGATCACGGCGCTGCTTCCGCTGGCCACTGCAGCCATGGCGGCATGGGTACTGCACCACCGGGCGCGCTGGGGCTTTTGGGTATGCGCCGTGCTGGGCAGCGTGTTGGTGGTGGTGTATTCGCTCTTACGGGCTTACCAAACTGGGCATGGGGGCGGGCATGGCTTTGCGCTGGAATGGGCCGACTTGCTACTGCTCATCGCCGTGCTGGCTGCCTCACTAGGGTATGTGTATGGCACGCAGGTGACCCACGCACTGGGAGCCGAGCGGGTGATTTGCTGGGTGTGCGTGATGGCGCTGCCGCTTACCCTGCCCGGCACGGTTTTGACCTGGCCCACGCAGCCTGTGGCGTGGTCGGCCTGGGGGGCACTGCTCTACGTGGGCGTGTTTTCTATGTGGGCGGGCTTTTTTGCGTGGTTTCGTGGGCTGGCGCTGGGCGGCGCGCTCAAGGTGAGCCAAACGCAACTACTGCAACCGTTTCTCAGCATCTTGGCGGCAGTGCCCTTGCTGGGTGAGCCGCTCGAGGTAATGACCGTGGGCTTTGCGCTGGCGGTGGTGGCCACGGTGTTTGTGGGCAAGAGGTTTTCCAGATGAGCCCCGAACTGCTTTATGCGGCGGCCTTGTTTGCGCTGGTGAGCTCCATCACTCCGGGGCCCAACAACACCATGATTTTGGCCTCGGGGGTGAACTTTGGCCTGCGCCGCTCCTTGCGGCACTTGGCGGGCATTTGCTTAGGCTTTGGCTTCATGCTGGCGGTGGTGGGCCTAGGCCTGCACGCGGTGCTAGACGCTTACCCCATCATTTTGAACACGCTGCGCTATGTAGGCGCGGCGTATTTGCTGTGGCTGGCCTACAAATTGGCCACTGCGCCACCACCCAGCGCTCAGGGTGCGGGCAAGGCGCAGCCCATGGGCTTTTGGGCGGCGGTGGCGTTTCAGTGGGTCAACCCCAAGGCGTGGATCATGGCCATGACCGCCATGACCACTTATGTGCTGCCCACCCAGCCGCAAACCGCGCAAGTACTGTTGATCACTTTGGTTTTCATGCTGGTAAACATTCCCTGCGTCAGCACCTGGGCTGCGTTTGGCAGCGCCATGCGCTCACTCTTGCAAGACCCACTGCGTTTGCGCATCTTCAACATCACGATGGCACTCGGCTTGGTAGCGTCGCTGTACCCCATGTTGTTTCACTAAACCACCCAAAAAAGGACGCTCTGCATGCACATGGCAAACATCCCCTTTGGCACCACCGACTGGTCGACCGTGCCACGCGTAGAAAAAAGTGCACAAGCAGGCCACGCCTTTTGGCGCACGCAGCAGTTTGGTGATGTGCGGGTGCGCATGGTGGAGTACACGGCGGGTTATGTGTCTGACCACTGGTGCGTAAAAGGCCACATCCTGCTGTGCCTGCAAGGCGAGCTGCATACCGAACTGGAAGACGGCCGCACCTTCACCTTGCGAGCCGGCATGAGCTACCAAGTGGCTGACAATGCAGAGCCGCACCGCTCTACTTCGCCGCTGGGCGCAACGCTATTTATTGTGGATTGAACGCGTTCAACCAAGAAACACACCACGCAAACTGCCATGAAAGCATCCATCAGCCAAGCCTTAGCGCGCCTGCCCGGCCCACCCACCAGCGCCTACCCCGAGGGCGCGCCCTTTGTGCGCATGATGGCGGGCGGAAGCATGACTGTGGAGGTGTATGCCCCCCAAGGCACCGACTTGCAGCAACCCCACGCGCAGGATGAGCTGTACTTCATTCACAGCGGCACCGGCCAGCTAGTCATCAACGGGCAACGCTTTGAGGCACAAGCGGGCGACGCATTTTTTGTGGCCGCGGGCGTGGAACACCGGTTTGAAAACTTCAGCCAAGATTTTGTAACCTGGGTCGTGTTTTACGGCCCCCAAGGAGGAGAGCAAGCATGAACAACACAACACCAACGTGGACCCTGGCCAAACGCGCCGACAAGATGAACCCATCGGTCATTCGCGAAATACTGAAAGTGACTGAACGCCCCGGCATCATCAGCTTTGCCGGTGGCCTGCCCTCGCCCAAAACATTTCCGGTGGCCGAGTTTGAGGCCGCCTGCGCCAAGGTGCTGCGCGACGACCCCCAGGGCGCGCTGCAATACGCCGCCAGCGAGGGCTATGGCCCGCTGTGTGCCATGGTGGCGCAACAGCTCAGCGCGCAAAGTGCCGCCGCTGGCGTGCCGTGGCAGGTAGACCCTGCGCAAATACTCATCACCACCGGCTCGCAGCAGGGCTTAGACCTGGTGGCCAAAGTGCTCATTGATGCGGGCAGCCGCATACTGGTAGAGGCCCCCACCTACCTAGGT
>JBIIYT010000365.1:0-2985 GCA_044346675.1 Rhodoferax sp.
TGGTTCAACCCGTGCTTGCATGCCCCGCTGTATTGCAGCACCAGTTTGCGCGGCTGCAAGATGACAGCCCGCAAAACCTGTGCCAATACGCGGGCAAAACGGTGCTGGTGGTCAACACCGCTAGCTACTGCGGTTTTACAAACCAGTACGAAGGACTGGAGGCGCTGTATGCCAAGTATGCAAAGCGGGGGCTGGTGGTGCTGGGTTTTCCATCGAATGACTTTGGCAAACAAGAGCCTGGCTCGTCCAATGAGATTGCAGACTTTTGCTTCAACACCTACGGGGTGAAGTTTCCCATGTTCTCTAAAACAGTGGTCTCTGGGCCGGGAAAAAATGCGTTCTATGCAGCCTTAGAGAAAGCCACAGGCACTGCGCCCAAATGGAATTTTCACAAGTATTTGATTGACCCCAGCGGCAAGGTGGTGGCCAGCTTTGCCAGCGATGTGGCGCCGCAAAGCCCGCAGTTGGTGTCTGCGCTAGAGCGGGTCTTGAAGTAAACCAACAGCCCATGCTAGGGCAAGATGCGCCCTTGGACCAACAGCCGCCCACCTTCTGGGCGCAACACCACACCCTCGCCGGATTGCGGCACGATACCGGTGAGCGCAGTGATGTTGACCTGGTGTGTGAACACCACCAAGGCACCCGGACCCCGCCAGCCCAGAAGCAGTTTGAGTGCCCGTGAGGTATGAAATGTCTCCTCTTCGGGCTTACCAAAGAAAGAGTTGAAAGCAGACTCGGGCCGCAGCCCTTTAGAGTTCATCTCAGGAAATGCGAGTCGGGCACTCTCGGTGGTGCGACACCATTCAGAGTGCCAAACTTCACTCACCGCCACACCTTGCGCCTTCACACTTTCTCCCAAGCGGCGGGCCTGTTGTTGGCCCTCAGTGCTCAGGTTGCGTTGGGTGCGGCAGTCGCCTAAAACAAAGCCGCTGGGGTCTCCTCCACCGGGGGCAATAGCATGGCGAAATAAAGCAATAGCGCCGGGTGCTTTGAGTGCCTGCCAAGCGTCAGCACTGCTAAGCTGCGCCCACAGTGGCGCCGGCCACACAGCGGGCACTATGAGGCCGGTGAGTAATGAACGTCTGGAAACCACGGCTAGTATGTACCTTGTAGATGAGACAAAGCCTTACCAAGCGATGTGTTCGCCTTGGTAGTCAATATAGTGCGCCCCTTGTTTGGCGCTTAGGCCGCGCAAGGCAGACAGCATGCCAGCTACCGACTCTGCGGGCTCCAACAACTTGGGCACACCGGCCGCAAAAGGTTTGGACAAATTAGACCGCACCGTGCCTGGCTGCAGCGCTACCACCCGCAGCTCAGGCTGCTTGCGCTGCAGCTCGATGGCCGCAGTTTGCAGCAGCATATTGAGCGCGGCTTTAGAGGCACGGTAGCTGTACCAGCCGCCCTTGCTGTTGTCGCTAATGCTCCCCACCCGCGCCGACAGCTTGGCGTAAATGCTGGCCCCCGGCGCCAGCAAGGGTGCAAAGTGGCGCAACAACAGCAAGGGGGCAATGCTATTGAGCTGAAACGCTTTGGCCATAGTGTCGCCCTGCACTGCCGAAAGCGACTTCTCTGGCCCCACGCCGTCAATAGTGAGCGCGCCGGTGGCGTCTACTATCAGATGGTAGGGCCCCGCACCCGCGCTGGCTTGGGCCTGTGCCGCTAGGCTAGCGCTGTCCAGCAGATCAAAGCCGCTGCTGTGCGCGCGCGAAACCAGCTCCACATGCACACAGCGCGGGTCCGCTTGCAGTGCTTGCACAAAGCCCTGCCCAATAGCGCCGCTGGCACCAATCACCAAGGCGCGGTAGTCATTGTCAAAAAATGGAGTCACTACTTAGCCCTTTTTCACCCACGCATTGCACCACCCTTTGCCCGCCACTTGTTTCGCTCCAAACAGGGGGCAGCCACCTGCCGCGGCATTGGCAGCGCCTTGAAACAAGGCACAGTTGGAGCACACCTGCCCGGGGGCGTACTTAGGTTGCTTGGTCTTGTCCACTTTGGTGGCATCGGCCTTGTAGCCAAGGGAGACTGCTTGCGGATCCGTCTCGCTCAACATGGTCTGCGCCTTGACTTGCGAGACCGTGCCTACTGCGGCACAAGCCACTAGGGCTTGCATCATGAAAACGCGGCGAGGCGTAGCCTCTGACCGCGCAGGCAGGCTGAGGCTGGCTTCATGTTGCTTAAGGTTGTTTGCTTTCATACGACGCTCCAGGGTAGTTGCGGCCAATGCCGAAAAGGATGAACACTAAAAGGTGCCAGAGAAAGCATCACCCAACGCGTGCCGGTTGATGATGCGCTGAGGATGAATGTCGCCGTCATAAATGATGGGGCCCTTGTAGGCAAAGTGAATGTGCTCAGGGGTCTCCACGTCCAGCTGGTGGCGCTCAAACCGCAGGTTGGCAAGCGCCAGGCGGTTGTCGCGTATCTCTCGCTTCAAGCGGTTCAGCAACTCTTGTAGCTCAGAGGCATCTTCCACATGGTAGGTCCACTGCCACGCTTGGCCCGGCGGAATTTTTCTTGCTTTTCCGGTCTTGTTGAGTAGGGTGTAGCTAACTTTCATGCTTGAAATTTAGCATGTTTGCAGAAAATAACTACTCAGTTTATTAAATATTCACATTAAACTACTCAATACCTACTCATTAAGCAAAATCCATGGCCACATCCAAATCACCGCATGCCCGTTCCACCGGCTCGCACCGCATCGGCGCGGTCTCCGCGCTGAGCGGTGTGCCGGTGCCCACCTTGCGCGTGTGGCAAGTCCGCTATGCCACCTTCAGCCCACGTTTGAGCAGCGGCGGCCAAAGGCTGTACAGCGACGATGATGTGCTGCGTGCCACGCTGCTCAAGCGGCTCACCGAGCTGGGGCACGCCATCAGCAGCATTGCCAACCAAGACGCCACCCAGCTCAACGCCCTACTCCAACAACAAAATGCATCGCAAGGGGAGCGCGTTGCGCATGGCATGCGACAGCTGCCAACAGTGGGTGTA
>JBIIYT010000059.1:0-9949 GCA_044346675.1 Rhodoferax sp.
CAGTATTTCCAACACCGCAAGCTCCGTAGTTTTGTCACCCGCGCGAAAGCCCACACGCACGCTCTGCAGCTGGCCGTCTTTGGCCTTGGGGGTGGCGCTTACCCACTGCAGGCCATCGGCATCAGGCGCATTGGCCAAAGTGAAGTCGGTTTGCAGAGCGCGCAAATCTGGCGCGGCGGCGATGAGTGCAGCAGGCGTGGAGCCCAGCGCTTGGGACTGTTTGCGCGCGGTCACTTGGTTGAGGTCTACATCAAACAACCACAGCGTTTGACCATCGGCCACGATGCTTTGCTCAAACGGTTTTTTGTACAAAAACTTGAAACGGTTGGGCCGGGAAAACTCAAACGTACCGTTGGAGCTTTTGGGGCGTAGGGTTTGCCCGTCTTTAGGCGGCGCGCTTACCACTTGGGTGAAGTCGGCACGGCCTGACTTAACAGTCTTGACGAATGTTTCAAGGCTTTCTAGGCCTGTAGCGCATACAGGTAGAGCGCAGGCAGCTATAAAAATAGTAGTAGCAGACCGCAGAGCGGCAGATAAATGAATCATGAGAAAACCTCTTTATTCGGCGCGCGCAGGCACCAGTATTTCGCGCTGGCCGCTGCCGCTCATGGAGCTGACTAGGCCTGCCTTCTCCATGTCTTCCACCAAACGGGCGGCGCGGTTGTAGCCAATCTTCAAGTGGCGCTGCACTAGTGAGATGCTGGCCTTGCGGTTTTTCAAAACAACTTCTACCGCTTGGTCGTACATGGGGTCTTTTTCGCCACCGCCATTGCCACCATCTAGCGCGTCGCCTTCACCATCCACGGTGCCACCTTCCAGTACGCCTTCAATGTAGTTGGGCTCGCCCTGGCTCTTGAGGTAGCTGACCACCCGGTGCACTTCTTCGTCGCTCACAAAGGCGCCGTGCACACGTATGGGCAGGCCGGTACCGCTGGGCATGTAGAGCATGTCGCCCATGCCCAAAAGCGCCTCTGCACCCATTTGGTCCAAAATGGTGCGGCTATCTATCTTGCTGCTCACCTGAAACGCAATGCGGGTAGGAATGTTGGCTTTAATAAGCCCAGTAATCACATCCACGCTGGGGCGCTGCGTGGCCAAGATGAGATGGATGCCTGCCGCGCGCGCTTTTTGCGCCAAGCGGGCAATGAGCTCTTCAATCTTCTTGCCAACGACCATCATCAAATCGGCCAGCTCGTCGATCACCACCACAATGTGCGGCAGGCGCTCAAGCGGCTCGGGTGCCTCAGGGGTCAAGCTAAAGGGGTTGTAGACAAACTCGCCTCGCGAGACGGCGTCATCTATCTTGGCGTTGTAGCCGGCCAAGTTGCGCACGCCCATTTTGCTGAGCAGCTTGTAGCGGCGTTCCATCTCGGCCACGCACCAGGTCAGGCCGTGGGCGGCTTGGCGCATGTCGGTGACCACCGGGGCCAGCAGATGGGGAATGCCTTCGTACACCGACATTTCTAGCATCTTTGGGTCGATCATGAGCAAGCGCACATCGCGCGCATCAGCTTTGTACAGCAGGCTCAAAATCATGGCGTTGATACCCACCGATTTGCCCGAGCCGGTGGTACCGGCCACCAACACGTGGGGCATCTTGGCCAAATCGGCCACCACAGGGTTGCCCACAATGTCTTTGCCCAAGCCCATGGTGAGCAAGGACTTGGCTTCGTTGTATACCTGCGAACCCAATATTTCTGAGAGCTTGATGCTCTGGCGCTTGGCGTTGGGCAGCTCTAGTGCCATGTAGTTTTTGCCGGGAATAGTCTCCACCACGCGGATGGACACCAGGCTCAAACTGCGGGCCAAGTCGCGCGCCAGGCCCACGATTTGCGAGCCTTTTACGCCGGTGGCGGGCTCTATCTCATACCGGGTAATCACCGGGCCGGGCTGCGCCAGCACAACGCGCACCTCCACGCCAAAGTCTTTCAACTTTTTCTCGATCATGCGGCTGGTCATCTCCAGCGTCTCGGGGGCTACGGTCTCTTGGCGAAGCTGTGCGCCGTCTAGCAGCGCCACTTGGGGCAACTTGCTGTCTGGCATGTCGGAGAACAAGGGTTTTTGCCGCTCTTTGGCCACACGCTCGCTGGGCGGCAGGTCGATATGCACCGGCTCTATCACCAACGGAGTGGGGTGGTGCACCGCGATGTCTTCTTGCTCATCGAGCAAAATTTCTTCGCGTTCGCGGGCGGCGCGCAGGCCCAGCTCCATGTCTTCTTCTATCTCACGCTTTTCGCGGTGCGAGGCCAGCAAGCCGTCCACCCAAGCGCCAATGCGCTCGGCCAAGTGCATCCATGAAAAGCCAAACGCTTGCGCCGCGCCTATCACCCCCAGCACAATGGCCACCAAGCCTGAGCCCGCAAAGCCCAACCATTTCACGGCCCAAGTACCTGCCAAGTAGCCCAACACACCACCACTGTAGCCGGGCAAGCGCAGCTCCAGGCTGTACAGGCGCGACCACTCTAGGGTGGTGCTGGCCAGCATCAGCAAGGCAAAGCCCAACCAAAAGATGGAGCGACTGCGCAGGCCATGGGTGTGCGCATCCACCGGCGGCGAGGCGTCATCCCCCCGCAAACGGGTAGCCAACAAAGACAACCACACCCGCACACTCACTGCCACACACCACCAAATGGAAAAACCAGCCAGGTAGTAGCTAGCATCTGCCACCCAAGCGCCCAGACGCCCTACTCGGTTGTGGATGGGCAAGCCCGCGCCCGATGTGGACCACGCCGCGTCTTGCGCCGAGTAGCTCAGTAGTGCAATGACCCACAAGGCAAGCAGGACAAAGCCCAGCAAGAGCGACACTTCACTGGCATAGCGGCCCAGCCGGGTGCTTGCTTTGGCGGATTCGGCAGCCGAAGAATTGAGGGTGTTGAGCGAATAAGTCATGTATCAAAAACCAGTCAGCCACTAGCTTAACGCAAGCCAGCCCCAGAAGTCTTAGCGAAGACTTCATACAATTGCTCTAGCGCGCGCCGAAACGCCTCCATGAAGCGCGCAATTTTTTTGTCACTAAAGGTTTCCCCATGTCTGACCCCAAACACGCCAAAGTACTGATTTTGGGCTCCGGCCCAGCTGGCTACACCGCTGCGGTGTACGCAGCGCGCGCCAACCTCAACCCCGTGCTGGTGACCGGCATTGCCCAAGGCGGCCAACTCATGACCACCACCGAAGTGGACAACTGGCCCGCCGATGTGCACGGCGTGCAAGGGCCCGAGCTGATGCAACGCTTTTTGGAACACGCTGAGCGCTTTAAGACCGAAATTGTGTTTGACCACATTAACAAGGTGGACTTAAGCAAACGCCCCTTCACCCTGCAAGGCGACACGGCCCAGTACACCTGCGATGCGCTGATTTTGGCCACCGGTGCCTCGGCCAAATACCTGGGGCTGCCGTCGGAGACGGCGTTCATGGGCAAGGGTGTGTCGGGCTGCGCTACTTGCGACGGCTTTTTCTACCGAGACGAGATTTGCTGCGTGGTGGGCGGGGGCAACACGGCGGTAGAGGAGGCGCTGTACCTGTCCAATATAGCCAGCAAGGTGTACCTAGTGCACCGGCGCGACAAGTTCAAGGCCGAGCCCATTTTGGTGGACAAGCTGATGGAAAAGGTGGCCGCAGGCAAGATTGAGCTGAAGACTTTCCGTACCTTGGACGAAGTGCTGGGCGACGCTACCGGCGTGACCGGCATCCGCGTGAAAAGCACGGTGGACGGCAGCACAGAGGAAATCGCCCTTAAAGGCTGCTTTATTGCCATTGGCCACGCACCCAATACCGAAATCTTCCAAGGCCAGCTGGAGATGGCGGGGGGCTATTTGGTCACCCAAGGCGGCCTCAAGGGTTTTGCCACCCAAACCTCGGTGCCTGGCGTGTTTGCCGCAGGTGACGTGGCAGACCATGTGTACCGCCAGGCCATTACCAGCGCGGGCACGGGCTGCATGGCCGCTTTGGACGCCCAGCGCTTCTTAGAGCAAGGCTAAAAGCCCGCTATAATTGCAGGCTTTGCTGAAATCAGCTCGTGAGGGCCAAAATTCAGCAGCGGGGTTACCGCCACCCTTTTCTATTGGCGAGGTGAGGCCAGAGAGCACGCGCGAGCTGGCCGTTTAAAAGTATCGGAGTGTCCTTATGGCACGCGTATGTGAAGTCACGGGCAAAGGCCCCATGGTTGGGAACAATGTTTCCCACGCCAACAACAAAACCAAGCGCCGGTTCCTGCCGAACCTGCAATATCGCCGTTTCTGGGTCGAGTCAGAAAACCGCTGGGTTCGCCTGCGGATTTCCAACGCAGGTCTGCGTTTGATCGACAAAAACGGTATTGATTCTGTGCTCGCAGATTTGCGCGCACGTGGCCAAGCTTAAGGAGTAGCACCATGGCAACCAAAGGCGGACGCGAAAAAATCAAGCTGGAATCTACAGCAGGTACTGGTCACTTTTACACGACCAGCAAAAACAAGAAAACCATGCCCGAGAAGATGTTGATCAAGAAATTTGATCCCAAAGCTCGCAAGCATGTGGACTACAAGGAAATGAAACTGAAGTAATTCAGCTTCTCTCTTGTATCAAAAAAGCCCGCTCTGGTAGCGGGCTTTTTTACGCCTGGGCCTCTGTTTAGGGGTCAGCTCACTACGCGTTTGGCCGCCTCACGGTAAGCCTGATTGGCCGCCTGCTCGTCTTGGCGTTGTTCGGCAAGGGCCGCCAACGCAAGCCATGCATCGCGCTTGAGCTCGGGGTCTTGCATCAAAGCAAGGGACTGCTTGATCATTTGCTGCGCTTTGCCCCACAGGCTAATGCGCATGCACACCACACCCGCAAGGTACTGCAATACCGGGTCTCGCGGATTGGCCATTTGTGCAGCCTCTATCAGACCTAGCCACACTACGTCGGGCTCAACCCCCGGTGCACAGAAGCTGCTGGCCAAAACGCGTACCAAACGCACCCGCAAGGCAGTAGCAAGTCCATCAGCGCCCTGCCCCATGGCCTGCCACAACGGCAACAGCCACTGGCGCGCTATGGCGGCGTCGCCCCCTAGGGACAGCAAACGTTGAGCTCCCTCTAGGGCCACCTCGGGCAGTTGTTGCTCAGCCAGCTCCAAGCTAGCCCAGGCACGCTGGAGTTGGGCTTGGTCGTGGCTGCTTTGTATCAGTTCAATGGCCAGACTTTTAGCAATACTGCGCCCTGCCACTTCGGTGAACGCACGGTGCTTGGTGAGCAACCGCGCAGTCTCTAGCGCCGTGCGCGATTGCCCCGCCAAACGCGCCGCTTTGAAACGCAGCCGCAGTGCAATGGTGCGCCGCGCCGCGCCTTGCGGCAGGCGGTCTAGCCACTGCACGGCGGCGCTGGCATCGCGGTCATTCAAAGCCCAGCGGGCTGCGCGCATGAGCAAGCCATCGCGAATTTCTTGCACTGCGCGGCCTGCGCCTTGGTCTAGCGCTTGTTGGAAATGCACATCACGCGCAGCTTGGTCTTGCACTGAATGCGCGCTTTCGGCTGCCAGCAAATGGGCGGTGACGCGCAGGCGCTGCGCATAGCCCAAGTGCTCGCCACCGCGCGCCACAGACTCTTCTAGCGCAATGACCGACAAAGCCGCTTTACGCGCACGCACAAAACGCCCGCCAATGAAATTAGACAAGGCATCGAGCAAAGCGGTTTGGATAGCCCGCTCTTTTTGCAAGAGCCGCCAGCGGCGTGCCTGCTGCGGAATGCTCAGCAAGCCGCTTAAGGCGCGCAGCGCAAAATGCAAAACAATAAAACAGGCCGCCAACAAAAGTAAAAACAAGTTGATAGACACGTCCACGCGGTAGGGCGGCCAAAACACGGTCACCGTGCCGTGGTTGTTGCTGGCAAACAATGCGCTAGCCACCGCAGCGCCAAACAAGGCCATGAACCACAAAACACTGCGCATAGTCAGCGTCCTGCCGCAGCGGTGGTCAAGGCTGCCAGCGTATCGTCCACCCGCGGCAGCTCTAATGCATTCATCTGCGCACGCACCTGCTTGAGCAAACTCTCTGCCACTTGGGTTTTGCGTGCAGAGGCATCAAAATACTTCTCAAGGGCCTGGGCAGCCGTGGCCAAATCCGAACGCACTGATTCGGTTTGCCTTGACAACAGCCCCAAGCGGGCATTGAGCAAACGCAGCTTCAGGTTTTCGCGCAAGAAAAAAGACTGCTCAGGAGAGAGTAGCGCCGCCTCGGGCTCTTCAATACGGCTCACCCGGACCAAGCCTTTGACTTCATCGCGTGCCACGCTCCATATGCGCATCCACCAACTGCTGACACTCTCCTCGGTTTTGCGTTGCAGTGGCTCTTTCACCCGCCCCAGACTCATGGCATTGGCCACAGGCAATTCATCCGCCAAGAGCAACAACTCATCCAGTTTGACTAATAAGCTGGGGGTGTCGGCCACAGCCGTGCCCTTGATACGGCCCACATCGCGCGCAATGGCGCGCTGCACAGACGCCAAACGCGGCTGCGCAGCGCGGCCCACGCGCAGCTCGGCGCTTTTAAGTGCCGCCAATAGGGGTTCTACACTGCCAGTTAACTGGGCTTGCTGTTGGGCCAGCCGAATGGAAGACTCAATGTCGACCACCAAGTTTTCATCGCGCGAGCGCGAGAGGCTTTGCATCAACTCTTCGAGCTGGGTGCGCTGCAGAGAGACCTCGCTCAAACGCACTTCCGTCAAAGCAAGTTTGGCCGCCGTTTCCATGGCCAGAGCTTGGGCCTGCTTGGCGCTCACGCGCGCCTCGGTGGCGTTGCCCGTGGCATCGGCACTTTGGCGAGCCAGCTGCTCTTGTATGGCGCTTAGCTTTTGCCACAAAAGCCCACTAAAGAACAAGGCCGCTACCGCTACCAGCGCCACCACGCCTAGCATGCGCTTGGCCCGCCGTTGCGCAGGCGATGGTGCTGGCGCGGCAAGCGGCTGGGCATCCGTGGTCACAGAGTGTTCGCCAACAGAAGGTTCGGTCACGGTAGGCTCGGAGTTCATTGCAGTGATTCTATCGACGCCAGCAGGGCATCCACCGTGGGGCGTGACTCACAAACAACAGCGAAACCCAGGTCTTTGGCCGCTTGGACAATGCGGGGATGCGTGGCCACTGCCTTGGCACGCTGCCAAGATTGCGCTGGGCAACTGGCCGCCAGGTTGAAAATGGCCTCGGAACTGCTAAACAACCAGACTGAACCGTCCACTGCAGCTGCTCGGGCCAGAGCGCGCTCTTGTTCTGAAAAAGTGGGGCACAGACGCTGATAAGCCACGACAAACGCAACACTGGCACCTGCCGCAGTAGCCTGGCTGGCAAACCAGTCGCGCCCCAAGCCGCTGTCTCCAGCCACTGAGGCGCTGTCGCCTCCGCGAACAATCAAAAGCCGGTAGCCGCGGTGCACGCGCTGGTGCACCACGGCCCACAGGGCTTCTGAATCAAAGCAGCCCGCCTGTAGGTCAGGGGCATCGATGCAGTGCGCTGCAACACCCGCGCGCTGCAGGGCAGAAAAGCTGCCGGGCCCAGTCACAAACGCTCTTGTTTTAATAGCTGATTGTTCAGTGAATGCAGCGACATTGGAAGGTTTTGATGCAAAAAAATAGTCCACCGCATTGCCACTCACGAACATCACCGCGTCATAGGTGTGCAGGCGTGCCCAAGCGTCTGCCAAGGGCTGCATGTGGACTGTGGGTGCCACTTCGATCAAAGGCAGAGCCACCGCGCGGTAGCCAGCGTCTGCCAGTGCCGTCACCCATTGAGCGGCTTCCTGCCGGGGGCGGGTGACGATGACGCGAGGCTGCCTCAAGGGGCTTGCGCTCCGTTAGCGGCCGCTGTGGCTGCCACAGCGGCTTGTAACTGCCGGGCCACTTGCTCACCGATCTGCGTGGCCGCAGCGCCATCGCGCACCACGCCTTGCGCTGCAGCATGCACCAGTGGCAAAACCCCCTCGGGGTCACCCCACGTGGCTTGGATACTCAATAGGTCACCATCCAGCGTGGCATAGGCGGCCAGCGGCATGGAGCAGCTGCCCCCCATCACCCGGCTCACGGCACGCTCGGCGCTCACGGCCAACCAAGTGGGCATATGCATGAGCGGCGCCAGCATGGCAATCACATCCGCACGGTCATAGCGCAGTTCTATGCCCAGCGCGCCCTGCCCAGCTGCGGGCAGCATGTGTGCTGGGTCAAACGTGGTGCGAATGCGCTCTGACAAACCCAAGCGCTTGAGGCCCGCCGCCGCCAGCACAATGCCGTCGTAGAGCCCGTCATCCAACTTCTTCAAACGAGTATCCAAGTTGCCCCGCAACGCTTCAATTTTCAAATCTGGGCGCAAGGCACGCAGCAGCGCCATACGCCGCAAGCTAGACGTACCCACCACGGCGCCCTGCGGCAAGTCGCTCAGGCTCGCAAAGCGGTTGGACACCCAAGCATCGCGTGGGTCTTCGCGCTCCATGACGCAAGCCAGGGTAAATCCCTCGGGCAGTTCCATGGGCACGTCTTTAAGGGAATGCACCGCCAAATCGGCCCGTCCATCTTCCAAGGCCAGCTCTAGCTCTTTGACAAACAGGCCCTTACCCCCTACTTTGCTCAGCGATCGGTCCAGTATTTGGTCCCCCCGCGTAGTCATGCCCAGCAGGCTCACTGAGTGGCCCAGCCCCTGCAGCAGCGACTGGACATGCTCGGCTTGCCACAGAGCCAAGCGGCTTTCGCGGGTGGCGATGGTGAAGTTGCGCAACGTCGTAACCTATTTGTAAGAAATTTCAGTGGGCAATGCTAGCATGCGCTGCATTGCAGCAATAACGCCATTCGCACTCCAGCCACCTTCACGTTCACCCACATAGGCCTCGCCACACATCATGAACAATGCCGCCTTAGCCAGCCCCGCCAAACGCGCCAAAGACAACGAACGCCCACTGGTGGAAGACATTCGCCTACTAGGGCGCATCTTGGGCGATGTCATTCGCGAGCAAGAAGGACAAAGCGCCTATGAGCTGATTGAGCAAATTCGCACCTTGTCCGTCGCCTTTCGCCGCGACGCAGACCAAGAGGCTGACAAGGCGCTGAAAAAACTGCTCAAAGGCCTGAGCAGTGAGCAAACGGTGAGCGTCATTCGCGCCTTCACCTACTTCAGCCACCTGGCCAACCTGGCCGAAGACCGCCACCACATTCGCCGCCGCGCCATTCACGAACGCGCGGGCAACACCCAAGAAGGCAGCCTAGAGGTGGCCATTTCGCGCCTGCGCTGGGCCGGCATTGCGCCCAAGGCCATCTCCAACATGCTGGCGCAAAGCTATGTGTCACCGGTGCTCACCGCCCACCCCACCGAAGTGCAACGCAAAAGCATTTTGGATGCCGAACGCGACATTGCCCAACTGCTGAGTGAACGCGACGAAATCAAACAACGCGCCGCTTTGTTTGACAGCAAAAAAGATGCGCTCACCCCCCGCGAGCTCAGCACCAACGAAGCGCACATGCGCGCGCGCGTCATGCAGCTGTGGCAAACCCGCTTGCTGCGCTTTACCAAGCTCACCGTAGCGGATGAAATAGAAAACGCGCTGAGCTACTACGAGTCCACCTTTTTGCGCGAAATACCGAAGCTCTACGCCGACCTAGAGCACGAACTGGGCGGCCAACCAGTGCACAGCTTTTTGCGCATGGGCCAGTGGATTGGGGGCGACCGCGATGGCAACCCCAATGTGAACGCACAAACACTGGAATACGCCTTGCGCCGCCAAGCCGAGGTGGCGCTGCGCCACTACCTCACGGAAGTGCACTACCTGGGGGGTGAGCTTTCCATCTCTGCCATGCTGTCTCAGTGCAGCCCGGAGTTGCTCGCCCTGGCCGAGCGCTCGCCGGACCACAACGAGCACCGCCAAGACGAGCCCTACCGCCGCGCGCTCACCGGCGTGTATGCACGCTTAGCCGCCACACTGCTCGCACTCACCGGCACTGAGGCCGCGCGCCATGCCGTGGCGCC
>JBIIYT010000060.1:0-9937 GCA_044346675.1 Rhodoferax sp.
CATGTACACCGCCAACACCATGTCTTCGGCCTTTGAAGCCTTGGGCATCTCATTGCCTTACTCCAGCACTATGGCCAATGAGCATGATGAAAAAGTGCGTTCCGCCCGCGAATCCGCACGGGTACTGGTGGAAGCCATCAAGAAAGATATTAAGCCGCGCGACATTGTGACGCGCAAGTCTATTGAAAATGCTGTGGCAGTAATTATGGCTACGGGTGGCTCAACCAATGCAGTACTGCACTTTTTGGCAATAGCCCACTGTGCTGATGTGCCATGGACCATAGACGACTTCGAACGCATCCGCAAAAAAACACCCGTGTTATGCGATCTCAAGCCCAGTGGCAAGTCCTTGGCTGTAGAACTGCACAAGGCAGGCGGCATCCCTCAAGTGATGAAGATTTTGCTCGACGCCGGTTTGCTCAATGGAGACTGCATCACCATCACAGGTCAAACCATTGCGGAAGTGCTCAAAGACATACCAGTTACGCCGCGCCCTGACCAGACCGTGATTCGCCCCATCGACAAGCCGATCTATGCGCAAGGCCACCTCGCCATTCTGAAAGGCAACTTGTCGCCCGAAGGCTGTGTGGCCAAAATCACCGGCCTGAAAAATCCGGTCATGACCGGACCAGCGCGGGTGTTTGACGATGAGCAGTCTGCATTGGCTGCCATTTTGGCCAACAAAATTGTGGCCGGAGATGTGATGGTGCTGCGTTACTTAGGCCCCAAAGGTGGCCCGGGCATGCCCGAGATGCTGGCACCCACCGGGGCACTGGTGGGGCAAGGCTTGGGCGAGTCCGTGGGGCT
Organism: Rhodoferax sp.; assembly: GCA_044346675.1. Taxonomy (GTDB): domain Bacteria; phylum Pseudomonadota; class Gammaproteobacteria; order Burkholderiales; family Burkholderiaceae_C; genus Allorhodoferax. The sequence goes on from JBIIYT010000060.1 coordinate 808, forward strand.
CATCACCGATGGTCGATTCTCCGGCGGAACCTGGGGCATGGTCGTGGGACATGTGGCGCCAGAAGCAGCAGCTGGTGGCACCATTGCCCTCATCCATGAGGGTGACTCCATCACCATTGATGCACACCAACTACTGCTGCAACTCAATGTGAGCGATGCTGAAATCGCCAAACGCCGCGCGGCATGGACACCACCCGCACCGCGCTACACCCGTGGTGTACAAGCCAAGTTTGCCTTCAACGCATCCTCTGCAAGCAAAGGGGCGGTGTTAGACAATTATTGACGTCGTGAAAGTCAGGCCTAACGCCCTTTCTTCTTGCTGTTAAGGCTTCCCACGGCTTCTCGATTTCTTTGAAGTCGGGCCTTCACCCGGGCTTGCTCTACCTCCATGGCTCGTCGCTTGGTGTAACCAGTGGTATCGGCCCAAGCCCACCAGGCTACGGCCAAGCCAAAGGGCGCAAGCACAGTTAACCAACTCCATGCAGCAACGGGATCGATTTCCATAGATTTCATTAACAGCAAGGCCAAACCCAAAACCAAAAAATACATTTCCACACTCCTGATGTGCTTATTAAGAACCGCTTGGAGTCAACCATACTCACTACAATCCCGTTGTGCAACTGTAATACAACCTTCTAGGTCCACTATGAAACTTACTATGTTCAAGGCAATGCTTGGCGCTGTGGCTCTTCTAGGTGCAAGTTCAGCTATGGCCGACGCCGGCTTAGCAGCCAGCAAAAATTGCATGTCATGTCATGCGGTTGACAAAAAGCTACTAGGACCCGCCTTTAAGGAGGTTGCATCCAAGTACGCTGGAGACAAAACTGCCACCGACAAGTTGGTCCTCAAAGTGATGAAGGGGGGCAGTGGCGCTTGGGGCGCAGTGCCCATGCCAGCCAACCCACAGGTCAATGAAGCGGAAGCAAAAAGATTAGTGGCTTGGATAGTGAGCCAAAAATAGCCCCGCCCAAGCCAAAATTGTCTCGCGGCCCGCGAGGCCCAATCAGTAGGTCTGACCCAACTGCGTCAAAATTGCAGGATTTTCTAGCGTAGAAATATCCTGGGTAATCACCTCGCCTTTGGCCAAAGAGCGAAGCAAGCGCCGCATGATTTTTCCAGACCGAGTCTTGGGTAGATTCTCACCAAAACGAATGTCTTTAGGCTTGGCAATAGGGCCAATTTCTTTGGCTACCCAATCGCGCAGTTGCTTGGCAATCGCCTTTGCCTCATCCCCCGAGGGGCATGGGCGCTTGAGAACCACAAAGGCGCAAATGGCTTCCCCAGTAACATCATCGGGGCGCCCCACCACTGCGGCCTCGGCCACTAAGTCCGTCTTTGCGACCAAAGCAGACTCGATTTCCATGGTGCCCATGCGGTGGCCAGAGACGTTGAGCACATCATCAATGCGCCCGGTGATACGGAAATATCCACGGTCTGCACTGCGCACCGCACCGTCGCCCGCCAAGTACAAATTGCCCCCCATTTCCTCAGGAAAGTAGCTCTTCTTAAATCGCTCTGGGTCGTTCCAAATGGTGCGAATCATGGAGGGCCAAGGGCGTTTGACCACCAATATCCCACCCGTGCCATTGGGAATATCGTTGCCCGCCTCATCCACAATCGCGGCCATGATGCCAGGCAGTGGCAAGGTACAGCTACCGGGCACCAGCGGGGTGGCACCGGGCAAGGGGGTCATCATGTGTCCACCGGTTTCAGTTTGCCAAAAGGTATCCACAATCGGGCACTTTTCATGCCCGATGTTCTTGTAGTACCACATCCAAGCCTCGGGGTTGATGGGCTCCCCCACCGAGCCCAGCAGGCGCAGGCTGCTCAAGTCGGAGCGGTCAGGGTGGACCTGTGCGTCACCCTCCGCTGCCTTGATCAGAGAGCGAATGGCCGTGGGCGCTGTGTAAAAAATAGTGCATTTGTGGCGCTCTATCATTTGCCAAAAACGACCGGCATTGGGATAGGTCGGTACACCTTCGAAAATAATTTGCGTGGCACCCGCCGCCAAGGGGCCGTAGGCCACATAACTGTGCCCGGTGATCCAGCCAATGTCCGCGGTGCACCAAAATATATCTTCCGGCTTCAGGTCGAAAGTCCAGTCCATGGTGAGCTTAGTCCACAGTAAATAGCCCCCCGTGGAGTGCTGAACACCTTTGGGTTTGCCCGTAGAGCCGGATGTGTACAAAATAAACAATGGGTGCTCGGCCCCCACCGCCACCGGGGCGCATTGGTCGCTTTGCCCAGCAAGAGCCTGCTCAAAAGTCTTGTCGCGCCCGGCCACCATATTGCAAGGCGTTGCAGTGCGCTGGTAGACCAACACGGTTTTTACCGCCTCACAGCCACCCATCGCCAAGGCTTCGTCCACAATGGCTTTGAGCGGCAGCTCTTTACCTCCACGCATTTGGAAGTTGCTGGTAATGACCGCCACAGCGCCCACGTCCACAATGCGATCTTGCACAGCCTTGGCCGAAAAGCCACCAAACACCACGCTGTGAATGGCCCCTATACGGGCACACGCCTGCATGGCAATGAGGCCTTCAAGAGTCATGGGCATATACACCAGCACACGGTCACCCTTTTGAATGCCCTGGGCTTTCAAAGCATTGGCAAACTGCCCTACTTTGCCCAACAATTCTTTGTAAGAAGTTTTGGTGACGGTGCCATCGTCCGCTTCAAAAATTACGGCGGTCTTGTTTTCAGTGGGCGTGCCCATATGCTTGTCCAAGCAATTGGCACTGGCATTGAGTTCGCCATCCTCAAACCATTTGTAAAACGGCACCTTAGACTCATCCAGCGTCTTGGTAAACGGCTTGCTCCAGAGCACGTTTTCACGGGCCAAGCGCGCCCAAAAGCCCTCAAAATCACGCTCAGCCTCAAGGAATAAGGCTTCGTAAGCGGCCATACCCGAGATGCGTGCAGCCTTCACAAAACTATCGCTGGGCGGGAAAACTCGGTTTTCAACGAAATGGGACGCGGTCGCAGCAGTTGATTCACTCACAATGGGCACTCCTCAGACAAATAAAAACTGTTCCGCACTGTCGGGGCTTGCACTTACACACTGCTGACGCATTCCAAGCTCCTGTGCCCCGCACTGCAGTCTCCGAATGTACGCGCCTACAATTACACCCCAGTGCCATCTTACTGCCTAGACGTACCTATACCACCGACCTTATGAACAAACCCACCGCTGAACTACGCCCTTTGCGCCCCTTACCTCGGTTTATTTTTGCCAGCCGGTGGCTTCAGCTGCCGCTGTACATCGGCCTGATCGCCGCGCAAGGTGTCTATGTTTTCCACTTTTGGGTGGAACTGGTACATCTACTGGAGGCTGCTTTTGGCAACCAGGCTGCGTTACAAGCACTCATCAGCAGCATCGGATACAAAGAGTCCATCCCCACCGTAGCGCTCAATGAAACGATCATCATGTTGGTGGTGCTGGCGTTGATCGATGTAGTGATGATCTCCAACCTACTCATCATGGTCATCGTAGGCGGCTACGAGACCTTTGTGAGCCGCATGGAGTTAGAAGGCCATGCCGATCAGCCTGAATGGCTCAGTCACGTGAACGCGTCGGTATTGAAGGTCAAGTTAGCCACCGCCATTATTGGCATTAGCTCAATCCACCTTCTTAAAACCTTCATCAACGCAGCAAACTACGATACAAAAGTGCTCATTGCCCAGACGGCTATTCACGTAACCTTTTTGTTCTCGGCCATGGCCATCGCCTACACCGACCGCCTCATGTCACGCCCATAAGGCGGTGGCTATTCAATCTATTTATCGCCCTTCAAAACCCGGATTTGCCACTATGACCACTATTCGCCAAGCCGACCTCATTGAATCTGTAGCCGCCGCCTTGCAGTACATCAGCTACTACCACCCAGCCGACTATATTGCCCACTTGGCTCGGGCTTATGCACGTGAACAAAGCCCCGCGGCCAAAGACGCCATTGCGCAAATTTTGACCAATAGCAAAATGAGCGCTACAGGCCACCGCCCCATTTGCCAAGACACGGGCATCGTCAACGTGTTCCTCAAAGTGGGTATGGATGTGCGCTGGGAAGGATTCACCGGATCGTTAGACGATGCCATCAACGAAGGCGTTCGCCAAGGCTACAACCACCCCGACAACACCCTGCGTGCCAGCGTGGTGGCAGACCCTGAATTTTTGCGCAAAAACACCAAAGACAACACGCCTGCGGTCATCTTCACCGAGATCGTGCCCGGGAACACGGTAGAAGTAACCGTGGCCGCCAAAGGCGGCGGCTCAGAGAATAAGAGCAAGATGATCATGCTCAACCCCGGCGATTCAGTAGTGGACTGGGTGCTCAAAACCGTGCCCACCATGGGCGCAGGCTGGTGTCCCCCGGGCATGCTGGGCATCGGCATTGGCGGCACCGCAGAAAAAGCGGTGCTCATGGCCAAAGAGAGCCTGATGGACGATTTGGACATGTATGAATTGCAAGCCAAAGCTGCCAGCGATGCAGAACTCTCCAATGTGGAAAAGCTCCGCTTAGAGTTGTTTGAAAAGGTCAACGCCTTGGGCATTGGCGCACAAGGCTTGGGTGGGCTTACCACCGTGCTGGACGTGAAGATCAAGATGTACCCCACCCACGCGGCCAGCAAGCCCGTGGCCATGATTCCCAACTGCGCCGCCACCCGCCACGCCCACTTTGTGTTGGATGGCAGCGGCCCGGTCTATTTGGACCCACCCTCATTGGACCTGTGGCCCAACGTGAACTGGACTCCCAATACCGAGCAAAGCAAGCGGGTTGACCTCAACACGCTCACCCCCGCAGAAGTGGCGAGCTGGAAGCCAGGCCAAACCCTGCTGCTCAACGGCAAGATGCTCACCGGCCGCGATGCCGCGCACAAGCGCATCAAAGACATGCTCGCCAAGGGTGAAAAACTACCGGTGGACTTTACCAACCGCGTTATCTACTACGTAGGCCCGGTCGACCCCGTCAAAGGCGAAGCGGTAGGCCCCGCAGGCCCCACCACCGCCACCCGCATGGACGGCTTTACCGAAATGATGCTGGCCCAAACCGGCCTCATCAGCATGGTGGGCAAGGCAGAACGTGGACCGGTTGCTATAGAAGCCATCAAGAAGCACAAGAGCGCTTACCTTATGGCCGTGGGTGGTGCCGCCTATCTGGTGAGTAAAGCCATTAAGGCAGCCAAGGTGGTGGGCTTTGCCGACCTGGGCATGGAAGCTATTTACGAGTTTGACGTGGTGGACATGCCTGTCACCGTGGCGGTGGATTCTGGTGGCACCAGTGCCCACATCACCGGCCCGGCCGAGTGGCAAAAGAGAATTGCCACGGGTGAGTTCAAAAATATTGCCATCAAGTCTTGAACCCAGCGGAATGACCCGGCCCGCTGGTAGCTACACACCCCACTCTCATGATCCTATTGGGGTCTTTGACAGTGGTGTGGGGGGCTTGAGTGTGCTCAAGGCTTTGCGTGCAGAACTGCCCGCAGAATCGTTTGTGTATGTGGCAGACAGCGGGCACGCACCCTACGGCGAGCGAGACGACAAACATGTGCTGCAACGCTCGCACGCCATTGCCCACTACTTGCAAGAGTATCACCACATCAAAGCACTGGTAGTGGCCTGCAATACCGCGACTGCGGCGGCCATTGCCCAATTGCGCAAAGCCCACCCAGAGCTGCCCATCATCGGTATAGAGCCCGCGCTCAAGCCCGCAGCGGCTGCCAGCCGCACCGGTGTCGTTGGTGTGATGGCCACCCGAGGCACTCTGAACAGTGAAAAATTTCGCTCCTTATTGGCAGCTTTGCACGGGCACGCCACGTTTGTCCTGCAACCCTGTGACGGGCTGGCCGATGCCATTGAACGTGATGACACTATAAAAATAGAAGCAGCTTGCTCAGAATTTACCAGGGCAATGGGCAGCTTTGGCTCCAATCTTGGGAATATAGACTCGCTGGTACTAGGTTGTACCCACTACCCCTTTGCTCTTACCGTATTGAAAGCCCAGACCGGCAATGGCATCACCTTTTGGGACGCGGGTGAGCCAGTGGCACGGCAAACGCGTAAGCTACTGGCAGAAGCAGGACAACTGCGTACAACATCTGCACATCAAGCTGCCGCACCAGCCACCGCAGTATTTATGACGACCGGCAGCACGCAAACCTTAACTGCAGCTCTACGCCGATGGTTGCACGAAGATACACAAGTAAAGTCCGTGGCCTTGCCATAGCCGAAAAATCGATTTTTTCTGAGGAGGTGGCCTGTCCGACAGGAATCGAACCTGTGACCTACAGCTTAGAAGGCTGTTGCTCTATCCAACTGAGCTACGGACAGAAGGCAAGGGCTGGTACAAGCCCTGAAACGAATTAGCCAGAGGCACTGCTCTGGCTAAATAATAATGGTCGGGGCGAAAGGATTCGAACCTTCGACCCTCTGGTCCCAAACCAGATGCGCTACCAGGCTGCGCTACGCCCCGACATCCAGTATTCTAACCGCTCACCGACGGCCTATTTCTTACCTGATAGATTTTTTCCGCCAAACCAGCGGCGTATTCTTCACTTCATGACTTCCAAAGTCCCAGATCTCCCTTGGCTCATGCCCGGCACGCCTTTTCCCCAGGCAGCGAATGCATGGCCTGCACACTCTGATGCACCAGGTCTACTTGCGGCAGGTGGAGACCTCCGACCCGAAACACTGCGCCGCGCCTACGCCCACGGCATTTTTCCTTGGTTCAGCCAAGGGCAACCCATACTCTGGTGGAGCCCAGAGCCGCGCATGACGCTCAACGTGGCCCACTTTCGCTTGCACCGCTCCCTACGCAAAACACTGACCCACTTCCAAAGCAGCGGGCAGTGCGAGATTCGATTCGACACCGCATTTGCCCAAGTGATTCAGGCCTGCGCCAGCGCTGCGCGCCAAGGACCGCCTGGTACTTGGATTGTTCCAGCCATGGTGAGCGCCTATAACCAACTGCATCTTGAAGGCTACGCGCACAGTGTGGAGACATGGATCAACGGTGAACTCGCAGGTGGCCTGTATTGCGTCACCTTGGGACATGCGGTATTTGGTGAATCCATGTTCACCAAAGTGCCCAACGCATCCAAAATTGCATTGGCCGCCTTGGTCGCATTTTGCCGAGAGCACGGCATTGCCATGATTGACTGCCAACAAAATACCGCGCATCTGAAGTCTCTTGGCGCGACAGAAATACCACGTCAAGACTTCCTAGAACACGTCGTTCTTGCCCAGCAAAAGTCAGCCCCCATATGGCGTTTTGACCCCCTATACTGGCAACATCTTTTGTCTACCTGAAGATTTTGTACGTGACTGACCTCAAGGATCTTCCGCTACAGACCCTACAGTTCTACGCCACTGCGCCGTACGAATGCAGCTACCTGCCCAATCGGCAAGCGCGCTCTCAAGTTGCCACCCCCAGCCATCTCATCAACAACGCTACCTATTCCGAATTGGTAACCCAAGGCTTCAGGCGCAGTGGCATGTTTACCTACCGCCCCTACTGCGATGGTTGCCAAGCTTGCACGCCGCTGCGCGTCGTGGCAAATGCCTTCGCCCCCAACCGCAGCCAACGCCGAGCCTGGCTTAAGCACCAATCATTATCCATTCGTGTACTCAAGCTCGGATTTGACCCCGAGCACTACGCCCTTTACCAGCGATACCAAAAAAACCGCCATGCTGCAGGCGGTATGGCCGAAGACAGTGTCGACCAATACGCGCAGTTTTTACTACAAAGTCGAGTCAACTCCAGACTCATCGAATTCCGGGAACCGACCCACGACGACTCCTTAGGGCCATTGAAAATGGTTTCCCTGCTCGATGTGTTGGATGACGGCATTTCGGCGGTTTACACGTTTTTTGAGACCCGAGACAAGGCTAGCTACGGCACTTTTAACGTGTTGTGGCAAATTCAACAAGCCAAGCTCTTAGGCTTGGCCTATGTGTACTTGGGCTATTGGATCGAGACAAGCGAGAAGATGAACTACAAGGTCAACTTCTTGCCTGCCGAACTGCTGCGCAACGGCCAATGGCGACCTGCCGGTGAATCAAGCGGCCTTTAAAGTCATTCTTATTGCATTCGAACAGCTTCGATAACGTGAAAGTTCATTTCACAAGATAAGATAAGGCCTCGAGTGCCACCATGACAAATACCCCCACCGACATCCCCAGCACACCCACAGTCCAGGTGATTGAACGTATGTTCACCATCATTGACGTGCTCGCCTCACGGGAAGAGGCTATGCCGCTCAAAGAAATTAGCGAGAAATCCGGGCTTCATCCGTCCACCACCCACCGCTTGCTCAATGATTTGGTGTCAGGCCGCTTTGTAGATCGCTCACAGCCAGGTAGTTACCGCTTGGGCATGCGTTTGTTGGAATTGGGCAACCTCGTCAAAAGCCGTCTCAATGTAAGAGATGCAGCCCTTGGCCCCATGCGAGATCTCCACAAGCTGATTCAACAACCGGTAAATTTGAGCATCCGGCAAGGCGATGAAATCGTGTACATCGAGCGCGCCTTCAGTGAGCGTTCTGGGATGCAAGTCGTGCGAGCCATTGGAGGGCGAGCACCATTGCACTTGACTTCGGTTGGCAAATTGTTTCTAGCCGCAGACGATCCCCAGCGCACCCGCGCCTACGCCACCCGTACCGGGCTAAAGGGGCACACTAAGAACAGCCATACCCAATTGGAGACGCTAGAGCGCGAGTTGTCTAAAGTGCGTCAGTACGGACAGGCCAATGACAATGAAGAACTTGAGCTAGGGGTGCGCTGCATGGCATGCGGAATCTATGACGACCAAGGCAAACTTGTAGCCGGGCTGTCGATATCAGCGCCATCGGACCGCCTAGAAGAGACTTGGCTCCCCAAGCTCAAAGAGACAGCGCAAACTATTTCTTTAAGCTTAGGCCACCAGCCCCATTCAAAAAGCTAAGGTCATCGCTCAATTCAGTTCGCAGCAACTTCTTGAGACACCGCGCTGGCGTGCGCTAAGGGCGTCGATTTACCACCACCGACAGGAATGGACTCAACCCACTTGCGCACTCGCTCGGCATCTCCAATTCGGCTAAGTTTGCCAGCGGAGTCGAGAAAAATCATGATGAGCTTGCGCCCTGCGACTTTGGC
>JBIIYT010000366.1:0-2951 GCA_044346675.1 Rhodoferax sp.
GGGTCGGTAATCAGCACCAACAAAATGGTGGCGGATACAAAGGTGTAGTTCATCGTGGGGCCAGCTCTGGTGTGCAGGGTGTGCGCGGGTGGCCACAGGATAGCAGGCCCTCTTTTATGCGTGCTCTGCGCTCTCTTGGCACGGCATGCAGCGCGCAGCCTGCGGGGCCACGGCTAGGCGCTGCGGGGCAATGTGCGTGCCGCAGCTGGTGCACACGCCGTAGGTGCCTGTGGCAATGCGTTGCAGCGCGGCATCTACCGCCGCCAGTTCGGCAGTCTCGTGGTCATCCAAGGCAAATTCCAGTTCGCGCTCGGTGGCGGTTTGGGCGCTGGAGTCTTCATGCGCGGCAAAGTGCTCAGCTGACGCCTGGGCCCGGCCAACCGGCCCGCCGCGCAGCTGCGCTAGTTGCTCTAGCAAGGCGGCGCGTTGTTGCAGAAGCTGAGTTTTGTAGGGGGTGGTGTTTAAGGAGGTCATGTTGCGTACTGGTGATGATGAGAGGGTGTTCTGCTTAGCATCATCGGGGCAGCGCTAGGGTGTGTCTTTGATTAAGGTCAAGCAAGTAGTGCCTGATCAAGTCAATGGGTTGGTGCATTGGTGTCGGCCGTGTTGAACGGCAGATCTACACGGTTTGCCCTGAGTTCTATCGACTAGGCTGCCATGAGCAGGTGAAGAATGCGGTTATAAATCAAGAACTTGCATAAATTTTTTGGAGGTGAGCTGATGATCGATGCCCTTGTTCATAAGACAGGTTTCACTTCCAGCACACATTAGACCGTATGGCCAACCGAGCGCGAACAACTGCCGGCTTCTTCATGGGTCTAGTTGCAGCCGTCGTCGTTGCGGCCTCACTTTGGCACGTCGGTGGGCGGCGAGTTTGTGAGGCGATGTTCTCGCGCTTTGATTCAAGCACTGGCGTTTGTACTGGAGGAAAGCGGGCGGCAGAGGGCCACCGAGTGCAGCCTCACGAGCAGGCGGCCGGCGCTCTCGATGCTCTAGGTGATGCGTGGAGCATTGCAATCGTTTTGGCGCTTGTTGCTAGTCAGATCGCCGTTGCTTACTATGTTGTCCAAACGCGCAAGAAAGGCGAGATGTGAGGGTTTACAGGGTGTCTGGAGCGCAGCGGTCTATCAAGCCAATCGACACGGACGTCTTATCGGCCGGCTTCGCCGGCATACCGTTCGCCGGTAATTTTCGACGCTAACCTTCAAGAAAGGCGCCATCTATGAACCTTGGGCATCACGTGGAGAGCTATCGCTTTTGGGACATCGTGACGCAGTGGGCGCGAGAAACTCTTCAGCACGAGCATGTCATCGCAAGAGCGCTGGCCAAGGGTGTCCTTCGCGATGGGCTGCGGGCGCAAAGTGTTGATTCAAAGTGGACGAACAAAGGGACATTTGAATTGCGCGGTCTGCCGTTTGTGGGCTACGTTGCGAAGGACGCAGGTTTGCCAATTTTCATTCGGTCGTCGGCGCTGCAACATTTAAGAGACATAGTTGAGAAGGCGGCAACCCCAGATCCGCAGGTGTTGTTTGAGGAGTTTGTAAGCAAGCAGGACTTTGGGGCTTGGCTCGCACAAGCCCGCTTGAACCCGCCGTCGTTTTGGTTTCAAGCGAACGAGTTACATGAAAGTTGAGTCCGAAGCGCCCCAGCCTTCAGTACACCCGCTTACCCGCCGTGAGTGGCGTCAGTGGCTCCAGGCCAACCATCCGCAAACCACTGGCGTGTGGTTGGTCTCTTACAAAAAAGCAACTGGCAAGCCACGTTTCGATTACGACGAAGCGGTGGAAGACGCGCTTTGCTTCGGTTGGATCGACAGCAAGCCCAACAAGCTGGATGCCGAGCGCACGCTGCTGTGGTTCGCACCTAGGAAGCCGGGCACCGGCTGGTCACGCCCAAACAAGCTTCGCGTCGAAAGAATGTTGAGTGCCGGTCTCATGGCCGAGGCCGGCCTGCGAAAAGTGGAGCAGGCAAAGATGGATGGATCGTGGGAGAAACTAGACGCCATTGAGGAGCTTACTATTCCCGATGACCTTGCCAAAGCGCTGAACGCTTACCCCAATGCCACGCAGAACTTTGACGCGTTCCCTCGCTCGGCAAAGCGGGGCATTCTGGAGTGGATTGCAACGGCAAAGACGCTTGCAACGCGCACCAAGCGCATCGACGAGACGGCCCGCCTTGCGAGCAAGAATGAAAGAGCGAACCAATGGCGCCCCAAGGCTGCCGAGTGATGCCCAAGCCCTAGCGCTTTGGCCCCCAGTTGATACGCGATAATCCCCCCATGCTCACCCTGCAAACCATCCGCCAAGCTCCGCGCCTCATTCGCGCGGTGTTGGCGTGGTTTGTGTTGAGCGTGGGCTTGGCCGTGGCTGCGCCTGTGTTGCAGCCACAGTCGCTGTCTTTGGTGTGTTCGGCGGCTGGCAGCGTGAAGCTGGTGGCTATTGGTGATCTGGGCGATCTGGGCGAGCAGGGCAACCCTGGTGCGCCTATGGCCGCACACCACTCGCTGGACTGCGTGCTGTGTTTTGCCTTGTCCGCGCCGCCGTCTGCTGCGGTGCAGCTAGCGGCCACAGCGCCGCCGCCCACGGGGCTACTGCCTAGCCACCCCGCTACCCACATCACTGGGCGCACAGCCGCCCCACCGCCCGCGCGCGGCCCCCCGGCGCAGGCATAAATTGCGCATTCGGCCCTGAGCCTTGCTCTGGGTTTTGTTCGGGGTTTTGTTCGGGGTTTGGCCCAAGGCTTTTGCCTTGGTGCACGGCGCGCCTTGCATGGCGGCCCATCTTTATACTTTTTACGGCACTCTTATGAAAAACACTTTTGCTATTCAATTGATAGCTGCTTGCGCAATACTGGTGTGCGCAAACCCATCATTTGCCCATATAACTTTGCAAGACGGCGTGGCTGCTGCGGGAGCAAGCTACCGCGCCACCTTGCGCGTGGGGCATGGGTGC
>JBIIYT010000367.1:0-2947 GCA_044346675.1 Rhodoferax sp.
AAATTCGTGCCCCCGCTCGCCAGAGCGGTGGGCAAACACACAGCTTTGCAGCACCAGCGGCTGCAGCGCGTGCGCCACCAGCACTGCACTGGTGGCAATAAAGCCGTCTACCACCACCACGCGACGCTCATGCGCGGCTTGCAGCACGGCACCCACCATGGTGGCAATCTCAAAGCCGCCCAGGGCGGCCAGCGCCTCTAGCGGCGCAGTGGCCCCCGCATGCAGGGCCAGCACTTCGCGCAGCACGGCAGTTTTGCGCAGCACGGCGGGTGCGTCTAGCCCCGTGCCAGCGCCGGTGCACACTTCAATATCTAGGCCCGCCAAGCGCGCCAGCAGCATAGACGCGGCAGACGTATTGCCAATGCCCATCTCGCCCAGCAGCAGCGCGTTGCCGGGCAGGCTTTTCACCACATCCATGCCGTGCTGCAAGGCTTGCTGACATTGGGCAGAGGTCATGGCTGCTTGCTGGCTAGCGTCTGCCGTGCCCTGCTCGGCCCCCGTGGCCTTGCGCACTTGCAAGCCGGCTCGCTCGGGGGCTTCGCCGTTCTTGCCTGCGGGCAGGCCTGCCAAAAAGTCGCGCTTCACGCCGCAGTCCACCACCGTAAGCGCTATGCCGTTTTGCTTGGCCAGCACGCTCACCGCTGCGCCGCCTGCAAGGAAGTTTTCCACCATCTGCCACGTTACGTCGCTGGGGAAGGCCGATATGCCCCGGGCGGTGAGGCCGTGGTCTGCGGCAAACACCACCATTTGGGGTTGCACTAGCGTGGGGTTTTCGGTGCCCAAGATTTCGCCCAGTTGCAAGGCCAGCGCCTCAAGCCGCCCTAGCGACCCGAGCGGTTTGGTTTTGTGGTTGAGCTTGTGTTGCAGCGCTTGGGTGAGGGCTGGGGAGCGCAGGTTGCTAAGGGTGGGGAGCACGGTTTGCAGGGCCATGGTTTATTTGTATTTCACAGAAATGGTGGGCACCTGCTTCACGCCGGGCTGCGTGGCCAAAAAGCTGCGCACCGCATCGGTGAGCTTGGCGGTACACAGCGAGAGCACCATTTCGTCTGACGCGATCATCATGCCGTATTGCAGGGCCAAAGATTGGAGCTTGTTGTGGATCTCGGCCACTACGCTTGCTTGATCGGTAATGACACCGTCCACCGGTATTTCGGGCGGCTGCGCGTTCACCTTGGGCGGGCTGGCGAAGATGGGCTTGGGCACTTGCACTTCAATTCCATTGGGGGCAGCAACAATGTCAAAGTCGTGGCTTTTGAAGTTGAACGCAAATGAAAACTCAACCGCGTAGCGCACGATCACCACGCCTACGGTTTGCTGCTTGGCTGGCGGTTGGAGTATGTTTTCTATGTAGACATATTCGCGGGTCACTTTGATGGGTGAGAGCCTCGACTTCTCAACAAACGCCAGCTTGGTAGCGGCAATGAACTGGGCATAAGCGACGTAACCCGAGAGTTCTTTTTTTGCCGCAGCGGCATCGGCCTGCACCCGCATGATGCGCGCCTGCGCAGACTCGCGCTCGCCATACATGCGGTACTCCAGCACAAAATACACAATGCCCGCCGTGAGCAAGCAGGCGCCTATGAGAAAAAAGCTTCCAAGTTCCATCGTGTTTTTTTAGTGGTTTGGTCTAGGTGAGGTAAATCACACGGCACATTGTGCGTCAGTCAAGCGCCTGCCAACAAGCGGCTAAGCACACCGGGCTCAAAATGTTGCTCAGCATAGTCTGCCAGCCCTTCAAACACCGCGTCCAGCGTGGGCACCGGCTGCCCTTGCATACGCCCGCCAAACAAGGCCTGCAGCGCAGCCCGGTCTTCAAACAGCCCATGCAAATACAAGCCCAGCACATTGCCCGTAGCGTTGCACCAGCCCAAACCGTTAGGTAACACCTCGCGCGCCAAATCGCCCCCTGCACCCATAGCGGGGTGTTGCGCAGTTTGGCCATGGTGAATTTCATAACCGCTAGCGCACACGCCTGCCAATGCCCCCCAAGGCGAGGACTGCACGCCATCGGCGTGCGAGCCACCACACATGTCAGCCACAAATTGGACTTCGGTGTGTCGCACCGTCTTATCCGCCTCAAACACCGTGACCAACGGCAACAGCCCCAACCCCGGCGCATTGCCATCAACGCCGTGCGGGTCAATCAGCGCCTCGCCCAGCATTTGCAGCCCCCCGCACACCCCCAGCACCGCCCCACCCTGCTCTGCATGGCGGGCTATTGGCCCGTCTAAAGCCTGCGCGCGCAGCCAAGCCAGGTCGCCACTGGTGTGCTTGGAGCCGGGCAAAATAATCCAGTCCGTAGCCACAAGCCCCGCCAACTGAGCCGGGCTGCGTACCCACTGCAGGCGCACACCGGGTATGTTTTTAAGCGGCTGAAATTCGTCTAGGTTGCTAATGCGCGGGTAGGCAATCACCGCCACGGTGAGTGTGACCGCCCCAGTAGAAATACTCCGCTCATCAAACACACCGTCTTCCTCTGGCAAACCGTGCTGCCACCACATGGGCAGCGTGGCCACGGTGGGTATGCCGGTAAGGTCTTGCAGCATTTGCGGCGCGGGGGCCAACAGGGCCGCGTCGCCGCGAAATCTATTGAGCACAAAGCCCTTGATCAACGCGCGCTCGTTCTCGGGCAGCAGCGCCCAGGTGCCGTACAGGTGGGCAAACGCGCCGCCCCGGTCAATATCGGTCACCAGCAAGCAGGCTGCGTTGCAATGCAACGCCACGCGCATGTTCACAATGTCGCTGGCCGACAGGTTGATCTCAGCAGGCGACCCTGCGCCCTCTATCACCACCACGTCGTTCTCAGCGCGCAATGAGTCCAGCGCTTGGGCAATAAGGGGCCACACGTACAGGCTGCGGCCACGCCAGGGCATGCGGGTCAGCGCCTCATCTACCTGGCCCATGAGCACCACTTGGCTGTGCGTGTCGCGCTCGGGCTTGAGCAGCA
>JBIIYT010000369.1:0-2928 GCA_044346675.1 Rhodoferax sp.
GATCCGGCCAGCACATAGTTGGTTTTTTTGCTGACCGAACCGGACACCTTGCCACCTGCCGCTTCGATCAGGTCTTTGGCCGCGTCGCGCCCCAGCGTGGGCAGCGTGCCGGTAATGACAAAGGTTTGGCCCGCCAAGGGCCTGGGGCCACTGGCAGCGGGCTCGCCCTCTGCCCAAGTGATGCCACAGGCGCGCAGCTGCTCCACCACCTCTAGGTTGTGCGGCTGGTCAAAAAAAGTGCGAATACTCTTGGCCACCACGGGCCCCACATCGCTCACCCCCAGCAGGGCTTCTTCAGGCGCGGCCATGATGGCGTCTAGCGTGCCAAAGTGTTTGGCTAGCTCTTTGGCCGTGGCCTCGCCTACATGCCGAATGCCTAAGCCAAACAAAAAGCGCGGCAAGGTGGTGTGTTTGGATTTTTCCAGCGCGGCTACGATATTTTGTGCGGACTTGTCGGCCATGCGGTCTAGGCTGGCCAGGGCAGTAAGGCCCAAGCGGTAAAGGTCTGGCAGGGTGCGGATGGTGCCAGTGTCCACCAACTGCTCTACCAGCTTGTCGCCCAAGCCCTCTACCTCTACCGCGCGGCGCTGGGCAAAATGCAAAATGGCTTGCTTGCGCTGGGCGCTGCAAAACAGGCCTCCGCTGCAGCGGTGATTGACTTCCGCCTGTTCACGCACCACGGTGCTGGCGCAAATGGGGCAAGTACGCGGCATGCGAAAGTTGGGCACATAAGCGGGGCGAGGTTCACTAGCAGCCACCCGGCAAACCACTTCGGGAATCACGTCCCCCGCCCGGCGCACGATGACCCGGTCGCCCACGCGCACTTGCTTGCGCCGCAGTTCAAACAGGTTGTGCAGTGTGGCGTTAGACACGGTGGTGCCCCCCACAAACACCGGCTCCAAACGGGCCACCGGGGTGAGCTTGCCGGTGCGCCCCACTTGCACGTCGATACCCAGCACGGTGGTGATTTGCTCTTGGGCGGGGTACTTGTGCGCTACGGCCCAGCGCGGCTCGCGGCTCACAAAGCCTAGGCGCTGCTGCAAGGCGAGGCTGTTGACTTTGTACACCACTCCGTCGATATCAAAAGGCAGCTGGTCGCGTGCCTCGCCAACGCGTTGGTGGTATGCTATTAATTCAGTAGCACCTTGCGCCACATCCACAAGCGCAGACACGGGAAAACCCCATTGGTGCAAGCTTTGCAGCAGTTGCCTATGGGTGCTATACGCCGGGCCGCCCTGCCCTGCGCTCACCTCGCCCACGCCGTAGGCAAAAAAGCTCAAGGGCCGCTGGGCTGCAATGGCTGGGTCGAGCTGGCGCACCGCACCGGCTGCGGCGTTACGGGGGTTCACGAAAGTTTTTTCGCCCTTTTCCCCTGCTGCAATGCGCTGGCGTTGGCGCTCATTCAGGGCTTCGAAATCATCGCGGCGCATGTACACCTCACCACGCACTTCCAATACCTCAGGCACACCGGCAGGCAAACGCAACGGGATTTGGCCAATGGTGCGAATGTTTTGGCTCACATCTTCCCCGGTCTCACCATCCCCCCGCGTGGCGGCCTGCACCAACACGCCGCGCTCGTAACGCAGGTTGATGGCCAGGCCATCAAATTTAGGCTCCACCACATACTCGACTGGGGGCGCATCGCCGGGCAGCTCCAACTCGCGTCGCACGCGGGCATCAAAGGCCTGCGCCCCGGAGGATTCGGTGTCGGTCTCGGTGCGAATGCTCAACATGGGCACCGCATGGCGCACCGATGAGAACTGCTCTAAGGGCTTTCCGCTCACTCTCTGGGTGGGCGAATCGGCAGTCAACCACTCCGGGTGGGCTGCTTCCATCGCTTGCAGGGCTTGAAACAGGCGGTCGTATTCGGCATCCGGGACTTGCGGCGCGTCCAGCACATAGTACTGGTGGGCATGGTGGTGCAGTTGGGCGCGCAAGTCCAGCATGCGGGCATGGTCTGCGCCATCGTCCGCCGGGGTAAACAGGTCAAGCGTGGTCATGGCGCGACCGGCGGGCTAGCCACAGGGCTCAAGAAAACAAACGCCGCGCCAATGGCGAGCCGGCAGCCAGGTCGCGCTGCTCCAGGGTGTCGTACAGGCTCTGCAGCTCGGCACCAATCGTGTCCATAGTCTGAGGCGCTAAGGCTTGGCCGTTGTCGTCGGTGACTACGCCGTCCATGGCCTCGGCCAAGCTCAGGGCCGCATCGCGCATGCGCTCGAAAGCGCATTCATTGCGATCAACTTGGGGCACATCTAGGTGTAGCGCCAAGTCGCGAATGGCAGACTGGGCGGGGTCTTCAGACAGCGCGGCTTGCGAGTCAAAGCTGAGCACCAACACCGGCGGCAGGCCTTCTTCGCTGGCGGGCAACACCATGCGCCCCGGAATGGCACCGGCCACGAAGCCTAAGCGTGCGGCGTTTTGCTGCACATAGCCCGGGCTCCACGACGCGTTGCGCGCGCGAATGGTAAAACCCAGCTGGGCATCGTGGTCGTTGGCAAACTGGTCTAGCTCGCGGGCGCGGGCCACTTCATCCAGCATTTCAGGGAACTCAGGCGTGGCGTTGATCGCGTCCGCAAAGGCTTGCGTTTTCACCACAAACTCGGAGTATTCAATTTCATTGAGCGCGCCAGAGCGGTTGGCCAACTGTACCCCCGCCTGAAAGCCACCATAGCGTTGACCCGCTAGCGGAGTTTCCCATACCAAGTGAGCCAAGTTATAGCCCTCTACCGCAAACGGCTTGCTACCGGCCCGGCGCGTGGTGGGCATGGCGGCCAAGGCCGTTTCGCCAGACACCGCGGTGGCTGGCGGCTCTAACGCAATGGTGGCAATCACGTCGATGAGCGAGTCCATCACCGGGCGGCGCGCCACAGCAGGCAGCGGGAAACGGTTGGCATCGAATGCGGAGTCGTTCAACACGGGTTCGGATTG
>JBIIYT010000368.1:0-2928 GCA_044346675.1 Rhodoferax sp.
GATGCCCACCAAAAAGCGGGTCGCATTGCGCTCGTGCACAACGGCATTATTGAAAACCACGACGAGCTGCGCGCCAGCCTCAAAGCGCGTGGCTATGTGTTTCTGAGCCAGACCGATACTGAGGTCATCGCACACCTGATCGACAGCCTGTATGACGGCGATTTGTTCGAGGCCGTGAAAGCCGCCGTGGGCCAACTCCACGGTGCCTATGCCATTGCCGTGTTTTGCAAAGACGAGCCGCACCGCCTGATTGGTGCGCGGGCGGGTTCGCCGCTCATCTTGGGTGTGGGCAAAGATGGGCAAGAACATTTCTTGGCCAGCGATGCCATGGCCCTGGCCGGCGTGACAGATCAAATTGTGTACTTGGAAGAGGGCGACGTGGTGGACGTGCAGCCCGGCAAATACTGGCTGGTGGACAAAGCCCACAAGCCCGTGACGCCCGCGCAGCGCCCGGTGAAAACTGTCCACGCCCACAGCGGCGCGGCAGAGCTGGGGCCCTACCAGCACTACATGCAAAAAGAAATTTTTGAACAACCCCGCGCCATTGCCGATACGCTAGAGGGCGTGGCCGGTATAGAGCCCGAGTTGTTTGACCAACAAGGCAACCACGCCCCCGGTGCCAACGCCGCGCGCGTCTTTGCCCAGATTGACTCGGTGCTGATACTGGCTTGCGGCACCAGCTACTACAGCGGTTGCGCCGCCAAATACTGGCTAGAGAGCATTGCCAAAGTGCCCTGCCAGGTAGAGGTGGCCAGCGAATACCGCTACCGCGACTCGGTACCCAACCCCAACACGCTGGTCGTCACCATCACCCAAAGCGGTGAAACCGCAGACACGCTGGCTGCGTTGCGTCATGCACAGTCGCTAGGGATGCGCCACATGCTCACCATCTGCAACGTGGCCACCAGCGCCATGGTGCGCGAATGCAGCTTGGCCTACGTGACCCGTGCGGGGGTGGAAATTGGTGTGGCCTCTACCAAGGCATTCACTACCCAGCTGGCTGCTTTGTTTTTGCTCACCCTAGCCTTGGCCAAAGTCAAAGGCCGTTTGACAGAATCAGTAGAGGCGCGCCACCTCAAGGCCATGCGCCACTTGCCCGCCGCGTTGCAAGCCGTGCTGGCACTGGAGCCGCAAGTCATGGCCTGGGCCGAGGACTTTGCCAAGAAAGAGAACGCGCTATTCCTGGGCCGCGGCCTGCACTACCCCATTGCCATGGAAGGCGCGCTCAAGCTCAAAGAGATCACCTACATCCACGCCGAAGCCTACGCCGCAGGCGAACTTAAACACGGCCCTCTAGCGCTGGTCACCAGTGAAATGCCCGTAGTTACCGTCGCTCCCAACGATGCATTGCTAGAAAAGCTTAAAAGCAATCTGCACGAAGTGCGCGCCCGTGGCGGTGTGCTCTATGTGCTGGCCGATGCTGACACGCGCATTGAAAGCGGTGAGGGCCTGCACGTGATCCGCATGCCCGAGCACTATGGAGCACTGTCACCCTTGTTGCATGTGGTGCCACTGCAGCTGCTGGCGTATCACACTGCGCTGGCGCGCGGCACCGATGTAGACAAGCCGCGTAACTTGGCTAAGAGTGTGACCGTGGAGTAGCGGGAGATTTGTATTTACGTGTGGTAACAATTGCTTGTCAACAGCAGTAGTACATGTCTCGTTGTAGTGAGGCATCCAGATTTACTGGAGCGACAACAAACCTAAAAGGCTACTGACATGAACAAAGTTCTCGCAACCCTGATCGCTGGTCTGATTTCTGTGGGCGCATTTGCCCAAGCTCCTGCAACTGCTGCCAAGCCTGCTACTTCAGCAACACCCCCTGTAGCAGCTGCGCCAGCCACTCCAGCCGCACCTGCTGCACCCGCTGTAAAAGCTACTCCGGCTGTAGCCGCTACCCCCGCAGTAGCGGCCACACCTGCAGCCCCGGCTGCCAAAGCAGAAGCCAAGGCAGAAGCCAAAAAGCAGCAGAAAGCAAAAAAGGCTGAGAAGAAAGAAGAAGCCAAGAAGTAATTCTTAGCGGTCTCCCATAAAAATGCCCGCTTCGTGCGGGCTTTTTTATGTGTGCTATCTGTGTGTGCCTTTTATGCTGCAGACACCAGCTCTTGCGTCACCACCTCACCACGCAGGGTGTAGCTGCGTGTTTCGGTAATGCGCACATCCACCAGTTGCCCCACCAAGCGCGGTTGGCCGCAGAAGTTCACTACCCGGTTGCACTCGGTGCGTCCCATGAGTTCACCCGCGTCGCGTTTGGATGCTCCTTCCACCAAGATGCGCTGCACTGTGCCCAAGCGGCTCTCGCTGATGCGGGTGATGTTGGCGTTGATCACGCCTTGCAAATGTTGCAGGCGGCGTAGCTTCACGTCGTGTGGCGTGTCATCAAACAAGTTGGCGGCGGGGGTGCCGGGGCGAGGGCTGAAGATGAAGCTAAAGCTGTTGTCAAAGCCAATGTCATCAATCAGCTTCATCATCTTGCCAAAGTCGTCTTCGGTCTCGCCGGGAAAGCCCACAATAAAGTCTGAGCTCATGGCCATGTCGGGGCGAATGGCGCGCAGCTTGCGCACGGTGCTCTTAAATTCCATAGCAGTGTAGCCGCGCTTCATGGCCATCAAAATCTTGTCGCTGCCGTGCTGCACCGGCAGGTGCAGGTGGTTGACCAACTTGGGAATTTTGTCGTAGGCCGCAATGAGCGAAGGCGTGAACTCATTGGGGTGGCTGGTGGTGTAGCGCAGGCGCTCAATGCCAGGAATATCGGCCACGTATTCCAGCAAAGTGGCAAAGTCGGCCATCTCTGCGGTGAGTGAGTTTTCTGAGCTAATCATCTTGGCGCGGTAGGCGTTGACGTTTTGACCCAAGAGGGTGACCTCTTTCACGCCCTGGTCCGCCAGGCCGGCCACTTCCACCAGCACGTCTTCAAACGGGCGGCTC
>JBIIYT010000370.1:0-2926 GCA_044346675.1 Rhodoferax sp.
ATGTCTGCGGCTTTGGCTTGAACATAGGCGGCATGTTGCTTGATATCACGGTCAGATTCAAACAAATGCAGCGCGCTTACTCCATCGGGTATCGGCAAGGAACGCATGTAAATCTGTGCGGGTGATAAACGGGTATGGGAAAACAAAGATTATGCATACGCCCAGCACGGCAGCCTCTCGGTGATTGGGGGTAACAAGCAGTTTCATCGTCGCGGAATTCGGAGCTGTGGGCTTGGGTGTGCATACCTTTGATGAGGCGACACGATAGGTGCGAGGCGAGCTACCGGGTCAGCACGCAATCTGCATCGTTGGCCACCAGCTCGTAGCCATTGAGCACCCCGCGCTTTGGCGGTGCTTGTGGAGAGCGCAAACCGCCAAAAATCGCTATTTAATTTATAGCTATAAACACAAGCTGCAAATGCGCCAGAGGCCTTTTTTGTTCTAAATTGGCAGTAGTTTTAGTACTACTGCCTGCGCGCAAGACGCAGGGCTATGAGGCTGAGTTGTTTGCGTATGCTCTCTTCGCCTTGGGCTTTCATGCAAATCCTGTTGTTCGTTGTTGAGGGCTCAACATGAAAGACCGCAAGGGGCTGGAAGCGCTGGCGTAACAGCCCCCACTCCCATCGCCCCATTCGCCCCAATTGAACTTGAACGGGCAGGAATCGGTCGATATCAATTTGGGGGGCGATACGATGGGAGTGAAGCTCGCAACAAAAGGGTAAAAAGCTACACGCCCATTAGCCTGACGATGCCTTCTTGCGCACTTCGCGCGTGTAGTCCCACCATACAGCCAAGCCAAGAATAATGCCCCCTGGCAAAGATATAGCCAACCATATTGCGACCGTAGCTATCACGCTATGCAAGTTACCGGTTGCCATATACAAGCCGACAGGTCCAAAGAGAATCAGGCCATTCAACGCTGCGGAAAGCACATACAAAAATACAAACCATCCTCCTCGGTAGGCCACTTCTTTGGTGTCGTCAAATACCTCGGGGTAAAGCCACAGGGGTATGGCGTCAAAATTAAACGGCCAAAAGTGGTTGACAGGTTTCATCTTAATTGCACGGTTTACGCGGCATAGGCCCGCAAGTTGATATCGGAGCGGTCCACCACGACTTATTCGCGGTAGTGTCGCCCGCCGCATTTTGCACCCATTTCACCCCACCTCCAATGTCTTTTGCGGCTACCCAAGTGGCTAGATTGGCGCCGTTGGTAGCAACCCACTGGTTTGGTAAGCCCAGCGCTGCATTCATACCCAGTTTTGCGGTGCCAGCAACTGCACTACCCACACCAGAAACCATCACGCTGGCAGGGGATGCCTCAGGGTTCGTGGCGTATTCCCAAGTCGAGCCGATGAAGAACCCTCCTAGCCCTGCTTTAGCCCATGCCCCGCCACTAACAGTCGTCACGCCACCTGTGAGTGGAGCCGTCTGCGCGGTTACTCCCATGCCGTACAGAACAGGCCCCCCATATGCAACTGCCGCCACCGCCGCGGGCACCACAACCGGTGCTGCAGCAATCAGCCAGGTGGTGCGATTCAACGACTTGTCAATTTCTGCTTGTGTTCGATTCTCTGAAGGGCCGGGTGCAATATCTGCTGCTGCACCTCCCATAAATGACCAATTCCTACCGAGTACCATCTCCGGTGGATTAGCGGGTGACCACTTCGATACGTAGGTCGTAATGCTGCGCATCTTCTCTAAATCTGCTTCCCGCGCAATCTCATAGCCTGCGGCCATCCGGCGGTATTCAGTTATGAATTTGGCGGGGCCACCGGTCCGCTCTAACTCAGCCGCAAAGCCTTCCAGTTTCGAAGCCCACTCTTGATTTTGTTTGGCTCGTGCTTTGTATTCGTCACGTCCTCCTAACTCAGGCAAATCAGGCAGTATGGGCTTAGCCATTTCTTCAGCCGCAGCCTTCCACCCCCGCGCCACGAGCTGAAAGTAGGCATTTGCCACGCCGTTGTCGGCCACGCGGGTTGGGAGGTTGTAATCGCGGTCATCTCTGACATTGTTGATGTCCTTCACACCAGGGTTCAAGCGCGCGAACTCACCCATCATCCACTTGTCGCCACCCATGGCCTTGGACACCGAGCCTTTGATGCGCCCGACGGTGTAGCCTGGGTTGCTACTGCCACCCATTGGCAAGCCCATCGGATAATTTTCTGCCTTCAGTGCGGCCTTTCTGCGAGCCGTATCCTCAGCAAAGCTCAGCGGTGGCGATTCACCATCGCCACCACCGCCAAAGTTCTCATCCACACCCAGCCCACCACCCATCATCTGCGGCCCACCCAGACTGCCTGTACCGATGGAGTAGTCAACCGGCATGGGCACTTCGTCAAACCTAACATCCGGGTAAAGTCGCCGCGCATCAGCCTGGGTCAGCTTGATAGACGCTTGACGCAGGGCATTCGCTTGTTGGCCCGCCTGAATCTGCCCCACGATAGAGTTTCCCAACGCATTGCCAAAGGCATTGGTGGCCACTTGGGCCGGTGTCAACTTGCCACCGCTCATGGCGTTCACGGTCATGCCTACGGCAAAGCCTGACAGGGTGGACTGCACTGTGGAGTCCAACGATTTAAAAGGCACTGCTTGCGCCCACCGTTCTATTGAACTCCGCTGACAGCCCCGCGCCCGCAGCAGCAAATGCAACGCTGGACCAGTTAAAGTCTTTTTGCATGCCCATTGCCATACCGGCCACCTGGCTGGCCGCGCTGCCCGCTGCCGCACCTACTGCCGCCGCCACATAGGGCGTGGCCGAGCCAAGCATCGAGATCGCCCATTGGCTGGTATTTATATAGTCTTGCGTAAAGGTGTTGGCGCCAGAACCAGAGCTCACCCGGCTAGGGATGTTTAGCGCCTGGCCCACGGTCAGGTCGCTGTTCCCACTCAGGCCATTGGCGTCTGCTACCAAATACCACAGAGC
>JBIIYT010000061.1:0-9840 GCA_044346675.1 Rhodoferax sp.
AAGCCATTACTCTCTTTGACCCGCAGGCCCAGCTGCTGGGCTATTTGGTCTGGCTCGCGGTTCACCTGAATGCCGTGCTGCTCTAACAATTCTGCCAAGGGCAACTCACTGGTACTGTGCACCCATCGCGTTAGCTCTTTGGCGTAAGAGCGGCCGCTGAGTTGCTCCAAAACCGCGGCCAAGTCTTGCTCCGTCATGGGGCCACCGGCGCAGCGGCTCCACAGGGCGCGCATCACATGGTCTAAGGTGGTGCGGCCTTCTGCGCGCAGGCTTAAATCCAGGCACAGGCCCACTAGCGCACCCTTGGTGTAGTAGCTCACCGTGGCGTTGGCGGTGTTCTCATCTTGGCGGTAGTACTTCACCCATGCGTCAAAGCTGGCCTGGGCCACGGTTTGCACCAGGCGCCCAGGGGTTTGGTTAACTTGGTTGATGGTTTTGCTCAGGGCTTTGAGGTAAGCGGCGTTGTCCATCAGCTTGGCGCGGCGCAGGAACAGGTCGTCAAAGTAGCTGGTAAAGCCTTCAAAGAACCAAAGCAGTTGGGTGTAGTTTTCTGCGAAGTAGTCGTAGTGTGTGAACTCTGCGGGGCGCAGGCGTTTGACATTCCACGTGTGGAAGTATTCGTGGCTGATTAGCCCCAGGAGCGTGGTGTAGCCCTCGGGCTGTTTGTGCACGGTGGGGGCCAAGGTGTTGCGGGGCAGGCGGGGCAAGTCTTTGCGGTTGCAAATGAGCGCAGTGGAGTTGCGGTGCTCCAGCCCGCCATAGCCATCGGCCACGGCGTTGAGCATGAAAAGGTAGCTCGTGAATGGCGCTTTGTCTTTTGCAGTTCTTCCCGTGCCGTGCCAAAACTCAATTTCCGTCTCGCAAATGGTTTGCGTGTCGGCCAGCAACTGTTCGCCATCAAAACTGGGCGGGGCACCGGCCACCACAAAGCGGTGCGGAATGCCGCAGGCCACAAAGCTACCGCTCCAAAAACGCCCCATCTCCACGGGGCAGTCCACCAAGGCGGTGTAGTTTTCAGCTGCGTAGTGGCCAAAGCCTTGCCGGTTGACTTTGACAGGTTTCAGCGCAGTGGCCACTTGCCAACCATCTGCCGCAGTGGCGGGCAATATGGATACTTCGTGGGCTTGGTCCTCAAAGCCCACGGCTTGCAAAAAGAGACTGGTGCCGTTGAAAAATCCGCGCGCCGCATCTAGCCAAGCGGTGCGCACCGAATTGTCCAGCGCATACACCTCGTACTGCACTTGCAGTGGCTGGGCGGGTTTGCACTGCACGCACCATGTGGCTTTGTCTATTTGTTGGGTGCTTAAGTTGCGTTTGCCTTGTTGGCAGCGTAGGTTTTGCAAGTTCTTCGCAAACTCACGCACCAAATAGCTGCCCGGAATCCACACCGGCAGGCGCAGAATTTGCTCCGTCTGTGGGGTGGCAATGGTGAGCGTGACCCTGAACAGGTGAGCGTGCAGGTCGTGCAGCTCTACTTGGTAATGGATGCAGGGCGCGGCTTGTTTCATTTGTCTTTGGACTCAGCCAACAATTTTTCAACCTGCTTGGAATCAATAGCGCCGGGCACGCGCGTGCCGTCGCTAAATAACAAAGTGGGTGTGCCCGTGATCTTGTGGATGCGTCCAAACTCTACGTTGCGCGCAATGGCCGATGCGTCGCACATGGCCGCCGCCGCTGGGGCGAGCTGGTCGCGCAGCATATAGTCTTGCCAGGCTGCATTGCGGTCTTTGGCGCACCAAATGGCTTTGGATTTCTCAGTCGAGTCGGCACCCAATATGGGATACAGAAACATGTAAATGGTGACGTTGTCCACGTTTTGCAAATCGCGCTCAAAACGTTTGCAATAACCGCAGTTGGGATCTTCAAAAATCGCCAGTTTGCGTTTGCCATTGCCTCGCACAATGGTGATTGCATCTTTCAGGGGCAGGGTGTCAAACTTAATGGCAGACAGCTTGTTCACCCGTTCTTCGGTCAGGTTGCGCCGCTGCTTGGTGTCAATCAAATCGCCTTGAATGAGATAGTTGGCTTGCGCATCGGTGTAAAAAATATCGGTGCCGTTCACCCGAATCTCAAATAAGCCGGGGATGGGGCTGGTGCGTATTTCATCAATGGCTTTGAATTGCGGAATCCGGGCTGCCATGTTCTTGCGAATCGTCGTTTTTTGGGCATCCGAAAGCGTGGCAACGGCGGCAGCCTTTGGTGCGGCTGCATCTTGTGCCACGCTGCCCAAACACGTGCAGGCCAAGGCGCAAGCCACCAGCCAAGTGTTCAATGTTTTCATCATCATGTGTGTGCTTTAAGGTTGTTTAGTGTTGGGGGAGGCTGCGGGCACACCCATGGCCCGGCGCGCCACCCATTGTTTCAGCGGGCCACTGCGTTCAAACCCCTTCATGCCCCAGTTGCGCAAGGTTTGCACCACGGGGTGCGGGTGCACAAATAGCTGTTGCAATGCGTCGCCAGTTTTTCCTATCAAGGCAAAGTCTGCCTTGCGTGCGCGCTCGTACTGACGCAACAGGTGCATATCGCCCACACCGCGCCAGTAGGCGCGTTGGTCCAGCAAGCGCACCAATTCCGCCACATCGCCCAAGCCTAAATTGAGTCCTTGGCCCGCCAAGGGGTGCACGTTGTGGGCCGCATCTCCCGCTAAAACCCACGCGCCTTTGGGGCTGGAGCCGCTCCAGCGCCGTGCCTGGGCTTGTTGCAAGGGCCACACATGGCGGCTGCCGGTAAGTAGCGTGGCCCCCAGTGTGTGGTGGCTGGCAGCGTCTAGCGCTTGGCAAAAGTCAGGCTCTGTCATGTGCTGCAAGGCCTGTGCATGCGGCGCGGTGGTAGACCACACCACAGCGCACAGCCTGCCTTGCGCGCCCGCCATGGGTAGAAAAGCCAAAATATCGCCGTTGGCAAACCACTGCCGTGCCACTTGGGCGTGGGGCTTGTCGCACAGCACGCGGGTAGCTAGTGCAGATTGGCCGTAGGGCGTGGTATCAAAATCCACACCGAATTCTTCACGTGTGCTGCTGGCTCGGCCTTCGCACACCACGGTAAGCGCGGCAGCTTGGGGGGAGTCAAAAGTTTCTATCAGAGGCTGAAAGCGCACGGCATCCATAAGCTGGGCTTCGAGCACCGCCACATCCACAATCCAGTTCAGCGCGGGGGTGCCTTGGGCATGCGCGTCAAAGGTGACTTGGCCGCCATCGTCGCCTTGCACTTGCATGCCTAAGACGGGGGTGGCAGCGGCATCAATCGGCCAGCAGCGCACGGTCTCCAGCAGCGCGCGCGATGCCTGGTTAAGGGCATAAGCCCGCACATCCGATTTGGCGGGCGTGTCAGCCGGGTGCGCTTGGGTGACCAAGGCCACGCGCAAACGTTGGCCGGCCAAGTGCAGCGCAAGGGTCCGCCCCACAATGCCTGCGCCGCGAATACATACGTCAAAGTGGGTTGCCATAGCGTGCATTGTAGGAGAGCACCCCAAAGCCCTTCGCCAAGTGCCGTAAATGCTGAAACAAATGCCCGCCAGCGGCTATGGCATACACTCAAGCCCCCGTTTGATGAGGTTTTTGTATGAGTTTGAAGTGTGGCATCGTAGGCCTGCCTAATGTGGGTAAATCCACCCTGTTTAACGCCCTGACCAAGGCTGGTATTGCGGCCGAAAACTACCCGTTTTGCACCATAGAGCCCAATGTGGGCATTGTCGAAGTGCCCGACCCGCGCATGGCGCAGTTGGCTGATATTGTGAAGCCTGAACGCGTGGTGCCCGCTGTGGTGGAGTTTGTGGACATTGCCGGCCTGGTGGCTGGTGCTTCTACGGGTGAAGGCTTGGGCAACAAATTCTTGGCCCACATTCGCGAGACCGATGCCACCATCAATGTGGTGCGCTGCTTTGAAGACGACAACGTCATCCACGTGGCGGGCAAGGTAGACCCTATTTCTGACATCGAGGTTATTCAAACCGAACTGTGCTTGGCCGACTTGAGTGCCGTAGAAAAAGCCCTGCACCGCGTTACCAAAACTGCTCGCTCGGGCGACAAAGAGTCCATCAAACTGGTGGCTATTTTGGAAAAATGCCAAACGGCGTTGAACGAAGCCAAGCCTGTGCGCACGCTGGACTTCACCAAAGAAGAGTTGCCGCTGTTGCAACAGTTTTTCCTCATCACCGCCAAGCCCGCCATGTTTGTGGCCAATGTGGCCGAAGACGGGTTTGAGAACAACCCATTCTTAGACCGCCTCAAAACCTTTGCCGCCGCACAAAACGCGCCGGTAGTGGCCATCAGCGCCAAGCTGGAAGCTGAAATGTCCGAGATGAGCGACGAAGACCGCCAAATGTTTTTAGAAGAGCTGGGCCAAACTGAGCCCGGCCTGAATAGGTTGATTCGCTCTGCCTACACATTGCTGGGCTTGCAAACCTACTTCACCGCCGGGGTAAAAGAAGTGCGCGCCTGGACCATCCATGTGGGCGACACTGGCCCTCAGGCCGCAGGCGTGATTCACACCGACTTTGAGAAGGGTTACATCCGCGCCCAGACCATTGCGTTTGACGACTACATTGCCTTCAAGGGTGAACAAGGTGCCAAAGACGCGGGCAAGATGCGCGCCGAAGGCAAGGAGTATGTGGTGAAAGATGGCGACGTGATGAACTTCTTGTTTAGTTCTTGACGCCTTCTCCAAAGAGAATCAAAACCATTTGGCGCGCATCGTGTGCAATCAAAGCACAGTATGTTTAGTTCTAGTTTTTAGCCAGCGCCGCCCAAACCAGACCGGGCGCGTGGCCTTGCACCCGTACATACTTGACCCACATGATGGTCATGTGCTCTAGGTGCAGCGCTTGGTCGGCGCCACCCACATCCATAGGCTGCCAGCCCAGTTCTTCAATAAGTTGGGACACGGCGAGTTTGGCTCCGGCGTCATTGCCGCAAAAGAGCATGGCGGGTTTAACGTTGTAGCCGGGGTATTGGTTGTTTTCAAAGTTCTCAAACCCATAGATGGTGAAGGCTTTGACGACCCGCGTCTCGGGCAGCATGCTTTGCAGCCATTCGGTGCCGCTTTGCACATTGTTGAGCCCGTGTTTGAAGCCCGCGCCAATAGGGTTGGTGCAGTCCACCAACACCTTGCCGCGCAGCGCGTCTTTCAAGCCCGAGAGCGCCGCTTCGTTTGCCATGAATGGGGTGGCTAAGAAGACGATTTCTGCGTTGTGCACCGCAAGTTCTGGCGCCAGGGCTTTGAGCCCCGAGTGCCGGGCCAAGGCGGCCAGGGCCTTGGGAGAGTTTGGGTCTTTGGTGGCCAGTGTGACGTGGTGCCCCAGCGTTTGCAGCCGCGTGGCGAGCGCACCGCCGACTTGTCCGTAGCCAATAAATGCAATGTTCATAACTAGTTCTCAACGATTGTGTGACGAAAGATCGCGGGTTACTGCCGCGCGCCTAGCGCCAAGCGTCGGCATATTCTTTGACGAAGGCCTCAAACCCACGCGCAGTTTTGCCGGTGATCTGGGCTACCGTGTCGGTGACGCCAGCGGCATAGCCTGCCGCTACGGCGCGGTTCAAGCTGGTCATTTGCTCAATGCTCCAGTCGTCCATGCCCATGCCGCGCATTGACTCTTGCGCTGCAGCCTCTGGTACTGCCACGTATTGAATGGACTTGCCAACCGCTTTGCCGATCAACTCGACCGCCCGCGCTTGGGTGATGGCCTGCGGGCCTGTAATGGTGTAGGCACGCCCGGCATGGGCTGTCGGGTTTTGCAGCACCACGGCGTTGACGGCAGCGATGTCACGCACGTCAATAATCGATGCAGCCCCATCCGCGTGTGGAAGGTACAGCGCGCCGGCCTTGAGCATACCGGCGTAGTAGTTCACATAGTTCTGCATAAACCCTGAGGGGCGAACAAAGGTGCAGGCAATGCCTGATGCCTGAATCATTGCATCGATCTCGCCTTGCAAGCGCAACAGTGCATAGGGGGAGGCTGGGTCCGCCCCGCCGCCAGACGAGCGAACGATGTACTTTACCCCCGCCGCCTTGGCGGCATTCACTGCGTTGCGTGCCAACTCCAGCTTGTTGGGTACCAGGGGAAACAGTAAGAACAGGGTGTCAATTCCTTCAAAGGCTTTTGGCAAGCTTTGGGGGGCATTGAAGTTGACAGTGCGCCCAGCAACAGCGCCCACCGGCGCGCCACTGGGTGTGCCTGCAGTAACGTTGACGCCAGCTCGGCGCAAGTTTTCTACCAGTGGCGTTCCGATGTTGCCAGACGCGCCTGTTACCAAAATATGAGAAGTCATCATTAAATCCTTTTTCAAGAGAGGGAAAAATCTACTGGCTTGCCAATAGCGCGTCAGCCAACTGCTGCGGCGCCTCGACAAATGGCGAGTGGCCGGTGTTCAACGTGATGGTCTTGCGCACGGGTGTTTGCGCCACCATTTTTTGCTGCAAGGTATAGCTCACTGCCTTGTCGTTGGTGGTGTGGATGTACACCTTGTCTACCTTGCCAAACCCTGCCGCAGTAGTTGCAACCGGTGTTGCAGCAGGTGCAAGCGGCTCACGTTGCATGATGGCCAGTGTGGCCGTCCTGGCTTGTGGCGTGCATTGCTCGCAGAACAGCATGAGCTGGTCTTCGGCCAACACACTGGCGGTTTTGTAGTCCTTTGCCAGAATGAAGTTTTGCTTCGCTTTGTTGAACTGGTTCCATTGGTCCTTCTCCGCCATCTTGGCCATGCTTTGGTCAGGGGCGCCGACTTCGGGCAAGTAGGCGGCTACGTAGACCAGAGTTTTTATTTTCTCAGGCGCTGCTTGGGCGACATTCGAGATCGTGATTCCACCAAAGCTGTGCCCCACGAGCACGACCGGACCTGTCTGTGCGTTGACCACTTTCAATACGGCATCACGGTAGCCGTCGAGGCTTGTCGCCTCTACTGCGGTGCCATCCCCCATGCGCCCGGGCAGGTTGACCGCTACTGCTTGCGCGCCACTGGCCTTTAGCAGTGGTATCACTGCATCCCATGCGCGGCTGTCCTGAAAGGCGCCGTGCACGAGCACAAAGGTAGTGGGCGCGCTGGTAGGCGGATTCGCGCAGCCTGCGAGCGCCATAGCAACGAGAGAGAAAACATGTGATCGTTTGTGAAGATAGGATAGGAGAAGGGCGAGTAATTTCATGGGGTGCCTTTGCTCTTTACTTGGCTTTTTGCAGTTGCGCCATCACCAAGCGCGCCACGCTGCGTCCACTGTTTTGTTGTTGGCCGGTGATCAGGTTTTTGTCTGCCACCGCATAGTCAGCCCACAGGCCTGCTTGGGTGTAGCGGGCGCCGCGCTCTTTAAGGGCGGGCTCTACGTTCCATGTGAAGAGCTTGGCGTTGACGGCTTTGTCAGCAAAGTCGTCTTCTGCTAGAGAGAAGCCGGTGAGCTTCTTACCCTTTACCAAGTATTGGCCCTTAGAGGTTTTGACGTTCACTAGCGCCGCGGTGCCGTGGCACAGGGCTGCGGTGGGGCGTCCACTTTCATAGAACGTGCGAATCAAATTTTGAAGAGTCACGTTGTCCCGGAACTGGAACATGGGGGCTTGCCCACCCGCGACGATGATGGCGGCGTAGTCTTTGTGGTTGATCTGCTCTAACGCTTTGGTGGATTTGAGGAGCGCACTGGTTTGCGGTGAGCTCAGAAAGCCCAAGCTTACAAAGTCGTGGGCCGAGTAGCCGCTCTCGTGGCGCGGGTCGGAGTAGGCGTCCACCTTCACTTCGCCGCCTTGCGGGCTGGCCAGCTCCACCGTGTAGCCTGCATGGGTTAGCTCGTCGTAGGGGTGGCTAAGCTCACTCGCCCAAAAGCCCACGGGCCAGCCCATAGCGTTTTGCCCAGGGCTTGCCACCACCATCAAAACCTTTCCTTTGGCTTTGGGTGCATCGGCTGCCCATGCGCCGGTGCCTGCGCTGAGCGCGGCGCCGGCAAGTAGTGCGGTGGTAATGAGAAAACTGCGTTTGTTCATGGTGAAACTTTCTGAATGAATCGTTGTGACGGCACTGCGCTTGCATCGCGCTGGCTACGAGCCCTGAATTGTTGGGCTAGCCAAGAGTTTCATCAATACCTATAAAATCAATTAACTGTTCACTAATTTGGTAACAATATGGAGCTATCAGAACTTCGCATTTTTGTAAAAGTAGTTCAACTTGGCAGCTTTACCCGTGCCGCAGATGCATTGCAAATGCAAAAGTCTGCGGTGTCGCGCGCGGTCAGCCAACTGGAGTCTGGGCTAGCGGTGCGCTTGTTGGAGCGCAGCACGCGTGCCCTTTCTCTGACCGAGGTGGGGCGCGAGGTATACGAGCGCGGGGTGGGCATACTGGGTGCGCTGGAGGACACGCAACAACTGGCCCAGCGCTTCAAAGGTGTTCCAAGTGGTGTACTCAAAATGACCTGTGGCGTGGAGTTTGGCATGCTGGCCGTATCGGGCTGGATCAACGCCTACATGGAAAAATACCCCGACGTGAAAGTCGAGGTGGACTTCACAGCGCGCTTGGTGGACTTGGTGCACGAAGGATTTGATCTGGCCATTCGCGTGGGGGAACTGGCGGACTCCAGTTTGGCGGCCAGGCGGCTGGGAGTGATACGGTACGCAGTGTTTGCAAGCCCAAACTATGTGGCGCGCCAAGCACCCATCTTGCATCCGAACGATCTTGCGAACCACTCCCTGCTTAATTTTTCAGGAGGAAGTCCGCGCAGCGGCTGGAGTCTGCGCCGCGGGGATGAGTCGGCACGCATAGAAGCTGCCTCGCGCCTCAGCGCCAACAATGTATACGCAGTGCGTGATGCTGCCTTGAAAGACTTAGGTGTGGCGCCCTTGCCATGGATACTGGCTAAGCCAGAGGTAAGCAGTGGCCGCCTCACGCAGCTTTTGCCAGACTGGACGCTGCCCGAGGTGCCGGTGCACGCGGTGTTCCCCAGCAACAAGTATCTGACGCCCAAAGTGCGCAGTTTTGTGGATCACGCTTGCGAGGTCTTTGCCACTTGAGCGTACAGCGGTCGACGCCCGCATTGCACCGCTACAGTTTGGTCTGCACCCCAATGCGGGTCTACCTGTTTCAAACTAAATAGCGCGTAAAGATTGCAGCACATTCGGTGCCGTTCACTACCTGAGGCCTCGTGTAAGCATTGCAGAATCTGAACTTGGACAAGGGGCATTGCGGTTGCCATGCGTGCGATGTTGTCATGGGTTCAAACCATGCCAGCCACCTTGCTAAGCGCTGCCGTCAGCATCACATACCGCAAAAATTTCCCCACTGCCATATAAAAAACGCAAGGCCAAAAGGGCAGCTTGAGCCAACCGGCCACCGCACACAGCGGGTCGCCCACCAAAGGCAGCCAGGCCAGCAGGCAGGCCTTGGGGCCTAGGCGCTTGAGCCAGTCCAGCGCGCGCACATGGTGGGTAGATTTGGCGTATTTGTCGGTCACCTTGTGCGCACCAAAGCCCATCCACCAGGTGACTGCGCCACCCAAAGTGTTGCCCGCGGTGGCTACCAAAATCACGGGCCAAAACAGCTCGGGGTTGAGCTGCACCAGGCCAAATACCACCGGCTCGGAGCCCATGGGCAAGAGCGTGGCCGATAAGAATGACACCACAAACACCGTGCCTAAGCTGTACTGTGGCAGTGCGAGCAATTCAATCAGTGGTGCAATCCAGGCGTCCATCGTGTTTTGAGTATAGGCACATGCTGCGTTGGCCTAGGTGTTGCGGTGCGGCATGGTCATTTCAATTGCTGAAATTTTGGGCAGTTAGAATGCTGCACGGCTGGCCCAATCGCCCGCCGGCACCCCCCACCCCAGCTATCCCCTCATTACATCTGCACGTTTATGCACATTGGCCAGTTCGCT
>JBIIYT010000371.1:0-2923 GCA_044346675.1 Rhodoferax sp.
GGCTCCGGCGCGTCTACGGTAATCGCGTGGGGACGCGAGCCCGATGTGCTCACCCGCTTGGTACAAGGGGAGGCCATTGGCACGCTGCTGATTGCGCCCACTCAAAAACAGCAGGCCCGCAAGCAATGGATGGCAGATCACCTGCAACTGCGCGGTGCTGTGGTAGTGGATGCGGGGGCCGTAGTGAAACTGCGTGACGAGGGCAAGAGCTTGTTGCCTATTGGCATGGTGCAGGTTGACGGCGAATTTTCTCGGGGTGATGTGATTGCTGTGCGTGATCCGGCTGGTGCCGAGATCGCACGCGGCTTGGCCAACTACTCTAGTTCTGAGGCGCGCCTGCTGTGTCGCAAACCATCTAGTGAATTTGAGAAGTTGCTGGGCTACGCAGCAGAGCCCGAAATGCTACACCGTGATAACTTGGTGCTGGCGCGCCTGTAATCGGTGCTGCGGTTGGACGCAGATTATGGTGTCTGCTTACCATTCTTGAGGGCGTTAACGATTGTGAGTCTGTCAGGCGCGCTGCGTGCATCGCATGCGCCTTGGCGGGAAATGGCATAGGCGTGCCGCGAGGGCAAATTGTCGGTGACCGACTTCCACTGAGCCGCAGTTACTTTGGACCATTGCCCCACTGTTACCTGGCGGGCATAGGTTTTCACCTCACCGGTTGCGCATCGAATGCCTTCAAAGGCCGCGTTCATGCTGCCAGTCGCGTTGGTCATCACCACTACATAGCGGACCACACCGTCTTTGCCCACTGTGATCGTCGCAGGGTCTACACCGACTTTGAGGGACACATAGGGTGGCATTTCAATAGATAGTAAGCCAGCCTGGGAAAAGGTCGGGGCATCGCCCACGGCTTCCTCCACCCAGTCTTGGCTATCGGCCGGATTTTGCGCTACAGCCGCACATGTGGAGCCAGTTAGGAAGAGCACAACCAGCCAAGGCTTGATGCTAGTGTTAGTCATGTTTGTCGTCATGCGGATTGACTTGGTTGCGCGGCGCTAGTTCGTTTGGCGCAGCGGCGTCGAACGTGCCGCCAGAGGGTAGATCACTGGCGCGACGCTCTGGCCCTTGGTGGGGCGGGTTGCGGGGCTCATTGGAGCGTCGGTTGGTGCGCAAATAGCGGTTGCGCTGCTCTTGGCGCGGCAAATAGCGGGCCAACTCGGTGAGCGCCATTTCGTACACGCCACGTTTGAATTCCACTACAGCATCCAACGGTACCCAGTAGTCGTTCCAGCGCCAAGCGTCAAATTCGGGGTGGTCAGTGGCGCGGAGGTTCAGGTGCCAGTCTTGCCCGGTGAGTTGAAGCAAAAACCAAATCTGCTTTTGGCCTTTGTAGTGGCCACGCGCATCCCGGCGAATGTAGCGGTCTGGCACCTCATAGCGCAACCAGTCACGGGTACGGGCCACAATGCATACATGCTCCGGTTGAAGCCCCACTTCTTCGTGCAACTCGCGAAACATGGCCTGCTCGGGTGTTTCACCCCGGTCAATGCCACCCTGCGGAAATTGCCACGAGTGGGTACGTATGCGCTTGCCCCAAAATACCTGATTTCTCTGGTTCACCAAGACGATGCCGACGTTGGGACGAAACCCATCGCGGTCAAGCATAATCAAAACCCCAATTTTTAAACTTCGTTCATTATGCACAGCGCGCGCTGGGTATCAAGGGGCGAAGCCATTTCTAGTCTATCGAGCCACGCCATGAAAGCCTCTCAATTTCTCATTTCCACCCTTAAAGAAGCCCCCGCTGACGCCGAAGTGGTGAGCCACAAGCT
Source organism: Rhodoferax sp. (assembly GCA_044346675.1). Classification (GTDB taxonomy): domain Bacteria; phylum Pseudomonadota; class Gammaproteobacteria; order Burkholderiales; family Burkholderiaceae_C; genus Allorhodoferax. The sequence continues at coordinate 1,779 of JBIIYT010000371.1, forward strand.
CATGATGCGTGCGGGCATGATCAAAAAGCTGGGCGCGGGCATCTACAGCCTTATGCCCATGGGCCTGCGCGTGGTGCGCAAGGTAGAAAACATAGTGCGTGAGGAAATGAACCGCGCAGGGGCCGTGGAGCTCAGCATGCCCGTGGTGCAACCTGCCGAACTGTGGCAAGAAACAGGGCGGTTTGAGAAAATGGGCCCAGAGCTACTGCGCATCAAAGACCGCCATGACCGCGACTTTGTGGTGCAACCCACCAGCGAAGAGGTGGTGACCGACATTGCGCGGCAAGAAATCAAAAGCTACAAGCAACTGCCCAAAAACCTGTACCAAATACAGACCAAGTTTCGCGATGAGCGCCGCCCCCGCTTTGGTTTGATGCGTGGGCGCGAGTTCATCATGAAAGACGCCTACAGCTTTGACCGTGACTCTGAGACAGCCAAGGCCAGCTACCAAGTGATGGCTAAGGCCTACCGCAAGATATTTGACCGCTTTGGCCTGACCTACCGGGCTGTGGCGGCCGACAGCGGGGCCATAGGCGGGGACTTGAGCGAAGAGTTTCAGGTGATTGCCGCTACGGGTGAAGACGCAATCGTGTATTGCCCGGCAAGTGACTACGCCGCCAATATGGAAAAGGCCGAGGCATTGTCCCCCGCAGGCCCGCGCAAAGCGCCTGCACAGGCCATGACGAAAGTAGCCACCCCAGGCAAGAGCACCTGTGCCGATGTGGCTGGGTTGCTGGGCGTGCCATTGGCCAGCACAGTGAAGTCTTTGGTGTTAGCCACCGATGCGAAAGACGACAAAGGCAATGTGACCAAAACGCAGGTGTGGCTGCTGCTGCTGCGCGGCGACCACGATATGAATGAGGTGAAAGTAGGCAAGTTGCAAGGGCTTGCAGATTTCCGTTTTGCCACGCTCACTGAAGTGGAAGAGCACTTTGGCTGCAAGCCAGGTTACCTTGGTCCTATTGGATTGAAAAAGCCGGTGCGCCTCGTCGCTGACCGCAATGTGGCGGTGATGGGCGACTGGATTTGCGGCGCCAATGAAGAGGGCTTTCACACCACGGGCGTGAACTGGGCCCGTGACCTGCCCGAGCCTGACATGGTGGCCGACATTCGCAACGTCGTCGCAGGGGATGCATCGCCGGACG
>JBIIYT010000002.1:0-31173 GCA_044346675.1 Rhodoferax sp.
AGCCAAGTGGGCCACGGGCTGGGCGGCGATTTCTGCGCATTTGGCAGTATGAGCCGCCCAGCCCTTGGCCCACTTGGCGACGAACGCAACAAAAGCCCGCGCCAAAACCCCGACTTCTACCCCCCAGCGTCTAAGCTAAACGTAGCGTGCTGGTCTTGTTTGAGTAGTGCCGCCATCTGTTTCAACGCAGGCTCCAATGTGGCCTTGAGCGTGTGCGGCGGGTTGATGATGAACATGCCGCTGGCTGGCAAGCCCGGCCGCACTACTTCGCCCTCTTTGTCTTGCGTGAGCTTGCTGGACTTCACCGTTAACGTGGCATGCAGCCAACTCTTGCCCGCCTTGTTAGCCAAGGTTTTCAGTTTCTTTGGCAGGTCGTGCGCCTCCGGGCGCGGAATGATGGGGTACCACACCGCATAAGTGCCCGTGGCAAAGCGCTGTAAAGCGTCAGCCACCATAGCGGGCACGCGGGCGTAATCGTTTTTGATCTCGTAGCTGGGGTCGCACAGCACCAGGGCCCGGCGCGAGGGCGGGGGCAAAAATTTCTTGATGCCTTCAAAACCGTCTTCTCGAAGAATCGCCACCTGACGGCCAACCTCAAGCTGGGCAATGTTGGCGCTTAAGGTTTTGCTGTCCGTCGGGTGCAGTTCGAACAGTTTGAGTTTGTCGCGGTCTTTTAAATGCTGCTGAATGATGAAGGGAGAGCCCGGATACACCTTCCACTGCCCTTTGGCGTTGAAGCCGGCCACCATGTCCATGTAGTCCTGCAAGGCCGGTGCCAGCCCTTCTTTGACCTTGCTGGAGACTAGTTTGACAAATCCGTCTGCCGCCTCGGCACTGGTTTGTGCGTAATCGCCGTCCAAGCGGTACAAGCCGGCACCAGCATGCGTGTCAAATACGGTGAAGGCAGTGTCTTTGAGGGCCATATATTTCAATATGGCGAGTAAAACCGTGTGTTTGAGCACGTCGGCGTGGTTGCCAGCGTGAAAAGCGTGTCGATAACTGAACATCCCCTATGATAGCGGTACTGCTTCTGCCTGCGCATCTGGGCGAGCCATTTGCCCAGCCGCCCGCCTAAGATAGAAATTTTGTATAATCAAAGGCTTCGCAGCGCATTTGTGGTTCCGCGGCGAGGCTAGATTCCCCACCTAAGAGATTCCCGACAGAAGGAAACCCGACCGTGGAAAAGAACCCGACAAACCTTCTTTTGTAAGAGAAAACTCATGACTAAAACGTTCAGCGCAAAATCCGCTGACGTGGTGCACGAGTGGTTTGTGATTGACGCGACCGACAAGGTCCTCGGACGAGTAGCCAGCGAAGTTGCTCTCCGTTTGCGCGGCAAACACAAGGCCATTTATACGCCCCACGTCGATACCGGCGACTTCATTGTCGTCATCAACGCATCTCAACTGCGTGTCACAGGTGCTAAGCCCCTGGACAAAGTGTATTACAGCCATTCCGGCTACCCCGGTGGCATTTCCGCCATCAACTTCCGTGACATGCAGTCCCGCTTCCCCGGCCGTGCTTTGGAAAAAGCCGTCAAGGGAATGTTGCCCAAGGGTCCTCTGGGCTACGCCATGATCAAGAAGCTCAAGGTGTACGGTGGTGCTGAGCACCCCCACACCGCTCAGCAACCCAAAGTGTTGGACATTCCAGCGCTGTCTAAACAGGTGGCCGCATGATCGGTGAATGGAACAATGGTACCGGCCGTCGCAAATCCAGCGTCGCCCGGGTATTTCTGAAAAAAGGCTCCGGCCAAATCGTGGTGAACGGTAAAGACATTCAAAAGTTCTTTGGCCGCGAAACCTCCATCATGATCTGCAAGCAACCTTTGCTACTGACCAACCACGCTGAAACGTTTGACATTATGGTCAACGTGGCAGGCGGCGGTGAGTCCGGTCAAGCTGGTGCAGTGCGCCACGGTATTACCCGCGCCCTGATTGACTACGATGCATCGCTCAAGTCTGAGTTGAGCAAAGCAGGCTTTGTGACGCGTGATGCACGTGAAGTCGAGCGTAAGAAAGTTGGCTTCCACGGCGCACGTCGTCGTAAGCAGTTCAGCAAGCGCTAATCGCGCGCAAAGCTTCGGCTTTGGCAAACTGTTACAAGATAAAGGCCACCAAGGCGCAAACCTTGGTGGCCTTTTGTTTGGGCACTGCTAGACTCTTTGCTTTATGAGATTGAAACTTTTTCTTCGTCGGATGACCATTAGCGCTCCGCGCATGTCGGTGCATAGCGCGTTGACTTGGCCACTGCGATTGGCCCTGTCCGCTATCGTTCTTGGCTTTTGTGCTGCCATTGGTCTTTGGGCTTTTGAATTTGGCAAAGACATTGCCGGACTGGAAAAAGGTGCCGACGAGGAACTGCTAAGGCTCCGAACCGAAGTAGTCCAGTTGCGCACCGATTTATCCCGCGTGAAAGAAGAGCGTGATCAAGCGCAATCCGTGGCGAATACTTCAGTCACACTAGTTACGGCGGAGCGCGCCTCGCAAGAGCGTTTGGAGTTGCAGGTGAAGCAGTTAGAGGCTGAGAGTCGCGCCCTTCGTGATGATTTAGGATTTTTTGAGAAACTAATTCCTACTGCTGGAGTGGCTGGAGTGGCTGGAGTGGCTATTCGCGGTCTGCAGGCGGAAGTGCAGAATGGAAATAAGCTTAAATGGCAGGTTTTGGTGATTCAGGCCAACAAAAATGCGCCCGAATTCAATGGCTTGCTCAATTTGTCTTTTTCCGGCACAGTGGACGGAAGGCCTTGGGTCAGTGCGCCTAGCGGCGGCCCGCAAGCGATCAAGATTCGTCAGTATGGCCGACTTGAAGGTGAGTATGAGTTGCCTGCCCGAGTTGTGGTCAAAACGGTGACCGCCAAACTAATGGAGGGTGGCGTGATGCGTTCCACCCAAGCCATCAATTTATAGCTTACGAGGTTCATGATGTTCAATAAGAAGAAGCAGCCCCCTATTACGAGTCTGATTGCGGAAGGCACCCAGATTGATGGCAACGTTCTTTTCACCGATGGTCTGCGTGTAGACGGGCAAGTGACCGGTGATGTGCTCGCCAAAGAAAGCACGCCTAGTTTGTTGGTGGTGTCGGATGCTGCGGTCATTCTTGGCTCTCTCACAGCAGATCACATCATTGTCAATGGCGCCGTTAAAGGCCATGTGCATGCGCTGCGCATGTTGGAATTGCAGCCCAAAGCACGTATTGAGGGCGACGTGCACTACGCCGCGCTGGAGATGCACCAAGGCGCACTGATCACTGGCCAGTTGCGCCCTTTGGTGGAAGGGGAAGAGAAGCCCACACTGAAATTAGCGGCAAACAACTAGCCTGAGAATTCTTGAGTGATTTGGTGTAGTATTGCGCCATTGTTTAATTCACCGGAGTGATCCATGAGTGCCGTAGCCGAAAGTGTTTCCCCAGCCATGCCTGAGCCGATTTTGTTTACCGACAATGCCGCCGCTAAAGTGGCTGATTTGATTGCGGAAGAAGGCAACCCTGAGCTCAAACTGCGTGTGTTCGTGCAGGGCGGTGGCTGTTCTGGCTTTTCGTATGGGTTTACGTTTGACGAGATTACCAACGAAGACGACACCACCATGTCAAAAAATGGTGTTTCTCTCTTGATCGATGCTATGAGCTACCAGTACTTGGTGGGCGCAGAGATTGACTACAAAGAAGACTTGCAGGGTGCGCAGTTCGTGATCAAAAACCCCAATGCGACCAGTACTTGCGGTTGCGGGTCCTCATTCTCAGCCTGAGATCGCTATACCCTTTCGGCCTGCAATGCGTCAGGCAGGGTAGATTGCACCAAGAATACGGGCGCCTTTGGCGCCCGTAACGCTTGGTAGACTGGATGCTTGGCGCAACACCGCTTGACGGGCCAGCCAAGCAAAAGCAGTTGCCTCTACTTGCAGTGGTGGCAATCCAGACTGGGCTGACGAGCTGACCCGGCACGCAGCAGGCAAGGCAGCTTGCAGTCGTGCCATCAAATGGCTGTTGAACGCTCCCCCGCCACACACCACCAAACTTTCGAATACCGTTGATTGGGCTAAGAGGCAGTCAGCACATGCTTGAGCGGTGAGCTCTGTCAGCGTGGCTTGTACGTCTTGCGCCGCTAGGTGGTCGAAATTGCGTAGCTGCGCTGCTAACCAGGTGCTGTTGAACAAGTCGCGTCCCGTGCTCTTTGGAGGGGGCTTGGAAAAGAAGGGCTCGGCTTTCATGCTCGCCAATAAACTTGGCTGCACCACCCCCTGTGCTGCCCAACGCCCTGCGTCGTCAAAGGCTGCACCGGTATGCGCTAGGCACCACGCATCCATCAGCGCATTGCCGGGGCCGCAATCAAAGCCGGATAACGTAGGCTGCCCTTGCGGGTGAATGAGTGTGAGGTTGGAGATGCCGCCAATATTCAGCACTGCAATAGGTTTGCTGGGGTTGCCAAAAAAAGCTTGGTGAAAAGGCGGCACCAAGGGGGCCCCTTGTCCGCCAGCCGCTACATCGCGGCTGCGAAAGTCGGCAACTACATCGATGCCGCACAGTTCGGCAAGCAAGGCTGGTTGGTTGAGTTGCAGGGTGTAGCCTGTGCCGTCAAACTCGCTGGGGCGGTGACGCACCGTCTGGCCGTGGGCGCCGATGGCCCGCACCTGCATTGGGGAAACATGGGTTTTTTTAAGCAGCGCTTGTACTTGTTGTGCATAGAGTCGCACCAGCGCGTTCGCCGCTAAAGCCGCCCGGTGCAACTCTTGTTCGCCAGACGAGTTCAGAGCCAACAACTCGTTTTTGAGTGCGCTTGCAATGGGGGCGCTGGTGTGCCCAATGACGGTGGGGCGTGCGGTGGAAAAATCTGCGAGTACCGCGTCGACTCCGTCCAGAGATGTCCCGGACATGAGTCCAATGTACAACTCTGAGTGTGCAGGTGCGCTTTGCAAGGAACGTTGGTGCCTAGCGGGCTTACTGTGCACTGGCGATTTGCATTTGCGCGGCAGCAGCGAACTGAGCCCGAACAAGAGCTGCAGTCTTATCGAATAGGGGCCTGGCCGCTGCACGTACGGGCACTGATTCACTACGCCGGGCAATGGTCAGTGGGTCGTGGTGCACGCCGTTGACGCGAAACTCGAAATGCAGATGTGGTCCTGTGGCCCAGCCAGTGGAGCCGACCAAGCCAAGATTCTGTCCTTGCGCAATGCTTTGACCACGACGCACGTTGATGCGGCTTAAATGCGCATAAACAGTCGTATTGTTGTTTGCGTGTTTAACAAACACTACATTGCCGAAGCCATTTTGTACGCCAGCAAACTCCACGACCCCATCACCCACACTGCGCACAGGTGTGCCGGTAGGGGCGGCATAGTCCACGCCTAGGTGTGCACGCCAAGTCTTCAAAATAGGGTGGAATCGCATTTTGAAGCCGCTTGATACCCTGGAAAACTCCATGGGTGAAGCCAAAAAGGCGCGGCGCAAACTCTCGCCAGCCAAGGTGTAATAGCCGCCTTTGGTTAAGGTGTGTGTAGCAGATGCCAAAGCTGCATGGCCTTCAGTGACTGGCTCTTGGAACCACATGGCTTGGTGCGTTTTGCCGGCGTTGATGAACTCGGCGCTCAGTACCCGCCCTGCGCGCAGGGGTTCTCCATCACCCTCCAGCGCTTCATAGGCTACGGAAAAGTAGTCGCCCTTGCGAAGGGCTCGGTGAAAGTCGATGTCGCCGGAAAAGATCTCAGCCAGTTGAATGGCAACAGCATCGGGAATACGGGCTTCATCGGTTGCAGCAAACAAGGATGACTTGATGGTGCCACTGGCCAAGCGGGTGGAGGCCGTCATCGGAAGTGTCTCGATGCGTGACTGAAAACCCTGCGCAGTCTTTTGCACACTCAAGCGCTTAAACATGCCATCATCTTCAGGGCTCCAGCGCGCAGTTAAGTTGAGTACGCGCTGGCCCTCTAAGGCCTCAAGAGTAATGTTGCGCCCAGCGCGGCCCAGAAGCAACTGCTGCACCAAGGTGTCTGAGCGCATAAAAGCTGCGGCTTCGGGGTCAAACACACCCAAGCGTTTTAAAAGTACTTCAGCTGTATCGGTGCTGCGCGTGACGTCCGAGCGATACAAACGCATAGCTGAGTTGGCGCTAGCCTCTATTGCCGCAGCGGGTACAGGCAAGGGCTGTACCCGTTCAACGACCGTGATCGCATGTAAGACGTTCGGTTCAGGGGCAAAGCTGGCAAGCGCAAAAGTAGCGCCGGTACCTGTTAACAGCACGGCCGCGACAGTAGCAGCTACCTGCTTCGGATGCCTGCGCAATAGGCCGACTAAAAGCGCCCACTGCTCCAATGCTGATTCGATAAAAGCGTGAATCAAAAATGCAATCTCCGTAGGGTGGACTGAGCACGACTAAAATTCAGCCGCAGGCAATCAACCAAGTTGACATGCGTAACCCTCAAGTATATATGGCTCATGTGCCTTTGCATCAAGAAAAACCTTTATGAATCAAGCCTCCAGTGCCCAGTATGTTGTAAGTGAACGTGTCCAAGAGGCCCTGGCCGTGTCACTGCGCGGCTGCGACGAGCTCATTCCCCAGGACGAATGGGTCAAAAAGCTCAGCAAATCTGAGGCCACGGGCAAGCCCTTGCGCATCAAGCTGGGGCTGGACCCCACCGCACCCGACATCCACATTGGCCACACCGTGGTGCTCAACAAAATGCGCCAGTTGCAGGACTTGGGCCATACCGTCATCTTTTTGATTGGCGATTTCACCAGCATGATTGGCGACCCAAGCGGGCGCAATAGCACTCGCCCGCCGCTCACGCCTGAGCAGATCAAGGTAAACGCCGAAACCTACTACCGCCAAGCATCGCTGGTGTTGGACCCCACCAAGACCGAGATTCGCTACAACAGCGAATGGAGCGACCCGCTGGGCGCGCGCGGCATGATTCAACTGGCCAGCCGTTACACCGTGGCACGCATGATGGAGCGCAACGACTTTCACGACCGATTCAAGGCGGGCAACCCCATTGCCGTGCACGAGTTTTTGTACCCGCTCATGCAAGGCTACGACAGCGTAGCTTTGCAGAGTGATTTGGAGTTGGGTGGCACGGACCAAAAGTTCAACTTGCTCATGGGCCGCACCCTGCAAGCCGAATTCGGCCAGGAGCCCCAGTGCATTTTGACCATGCCGCTGCTCGAAGGGCTGGATGGCGTGGAAAAAATGTCCAAGAGCAAGAATAACTACATCGGTATCAGTGAAGACCCCAACACCATGTTTGCCAAGGTGCTTTCGATCTCTGACGTGTTGATGTGGCGCTGGTACACACTGTTGAGCTTTAAGAGCGAGGCCGACATTGCTGCACTCAAAGCCGAGGTGGAAGGTGGACGCAACCCCAAAGATGCCAAGGTGGCGCTGGCCAAGGAAATTACCGCGCGCTTTCACAGCGCAGCCGCGGCCGATGCGGCAGAGCAAGATTTTATTAACCGCAGCAAGGGTGGCATCCCCGATCAGATCGACGAAATCAGCCTGCCATTGGGCGAGGGCGGCGCTGCGCTGGGCATTGCCGCGCTGCTCAAGTCTGCTGGCTTGGCAGCATCGAGTGGCGAGGGCAACCGCTTGATTGACGGTGGTGGTGTGCGCGTAGACAGCTGCGTGGTGAGCGACAAGGGCTTGAAGCTGGGCGTGGGCACTTATGTGCTGCAAGTAGGCAAGCGCAAGTTTGCGCGTGTGACCTTGGCTTAGTGACGCAAATCGTGTGGGCGTTTGAGTGGCGAGCTGGCCCGCTTAAAGCTCGCGTCCGCACACGCGGTTGCGCCCGTTGCTTTTGGCGAGGTACAGCTGCTCGTCGGCTATTTTTACCAATGCCTGTTCTGAACCCAATGCTGCGCTGGATTTGCTGCACACCCCAAGGCTGACGGTGACCACGGGTGAGGTTACCGAGTCGGCATGCTCAATTTGCATTGCAAAAACGGCTTGTCGAATAGCTTGCGCTACTTGGGTAGCGGCAGCCAAGTCGGTGTCTGGGAGCATGCACACAAACTCTTCACCTCCATAACGGGCCACCTGGTCAGCGGGCCTGCGCAAGTTGGCCTTGATGGCAAAAGCCACCCGCCGCAAACAAGCATCCCCCGCTTGATGACCATAGCGGTCGTTGTAGCGTTTGAAAAAGTCAACATCTAACAAGATCACGCTCATCACACTGTTGTTGCGCACTGCGCGCGCCCACTCACTGGCGAGCTGTTCGTCAAAATGACGTCGGTTGTGTACGCCGGTTAAACCGTCCATGTAAGCCCAACTGCGTAACAAATCGGACTGCAGCTTCAACGCGATATGCGCTTTGACTCGCGCACGCACGATAATTGGGTTGATGGGCTTGAAGATATAGTCAACCGCCCCGACCCCTAGTCCGTGGGTTTCTGCAGCTACATCGTTGTGGGCCGATACAATAATCACGGGAATATTGCACGTTGTCGGGTCGGCTTTGAGTCGGGTGCACACCTCAAAACCATCCATCCCGGGCATGCTCACGTCCAACAATATCAAGTCGGGGCGATCGCTGGTGCACAGTTCTAAAGCCTGCTCCCCTGAAGTCGCCACAAGTACTTGGTGATCCCCAGACAGGGCGTGATGCAATATTTGGCTGTTGATGGGCTGATCGTCAACGATGAGCAGCTTGGCCTTAGGCGCAGGATCTCCCGTTAGTTCAACCACCAAGTCCATGGACCGAGATGTAGGGCTACTCATGGGGGCGCTCCAACGCAATACGGGTTCTTCAATCCTAAGCGCGCCATGATCTCGCTCTCGCGCAGCTCCATCACCTCGGCATCTTCATCCAACTCATGGTCCCAGCCTTGGGCATGCAGGGTGCCGTGCACGATCATGTGGGCGTAGTGGGCTTCTAGCGTTTTCTTTTGCTCTTTGGCTTCCTTCGCAATGACGGGCGCGCACAGCACTAGGTCGGCAGTGACAGGGTCGGGGTGATAGTCAAAGGTCAGCACGTTGGTGGCGTAGTCTTTGTGGCGGTAGTCGCGGTTCAGGGCTTGGCCCTCTTCGGCGTCCACAATGCGCACGGTGATTTCGCCGTCCACCTCTAGTGTGTTGCGGATCCAGCGGATGACCTTGTGGCGGGGCAGGGCAGCACGGTGTTTGTCGGCGTTTTTGATCTTGCCGAATTGCAGGGAGAGGCTGAGTTGTGGAAGCATGGGTTTCTGGGGCTAGGCTGGGAACTCTGGGAACTCTGGGAACTCTGGGTAATCTTGGAAGTCGGGTCTAGCGCGGCGGGGTTAGCCACGCCTTGGCGTGCGCGTCTTGGGTAGGTCCAAGCGAGGCAGCTCGGGTTCTGGATCGGGAATGGTGATCTGTGGCAGGTCTTCAAGCCGTGCAGCCTCATAGGCATCTACGATTCTGGCCACCAGCGGGTGGCGCACGATGTCCGCGCTGTTCAGGCGGGTGATGGCAATGCCCGGCGTGCGGCGCAGCACGCGCTCGGCTTCTACCAGTCCGCTCATTTGGGCTTTGGGCAGGTCGATCTGGGTCAGGTCGCCAGTGATGACGGTCTTGGTGCCAAAGCCCACGCGGGTCAAAAACATTTTCATTTGCTCGGGCGTGGTGTTTTGGGCCTCGTCCAAAATTACAAAAGCGTTGTACAACGTGCGCCCGCGCATGAAGGCCAGCGGCGCAATTTCCAGCTGCTGACGCTCAAAGGCTTTGTGCACTTGGTCGTAGCCCATCAGGTCGTACAACGCGTCGTACAGGGGACGCAGATAGGGGTCTACTTTTTGGTTCAGGTCACCAGGTAAAAAGCCCAAGCGCTCGCCAGCCTCCACCGCCGGGCGGGTGAGTACGATGCGTTGCACTGCGCTGCGTTGCAGGGCGTCTACGGCAGCCGCTACGGCCAAGTAGGTCTTGCCCGTACCGGCTGGGCCTATGCCAAAGGTAATGTCGAACTCTGCAATGTTGTCTAAGTACAAGACTTGGTTTTGGGTGCGGGGTTTGAGGTCTGCGCGGCGAGTTTGCAGGCTGGGACCTTCTTCACCATGCGCTCCTCCATCTCCGGCCAGCATGAGTTGCAGGGTAGAGGGGGCGATGGGGCGTGCGGCAATTTCGTACAGCGCTTGCAGCACCTCCATGCCGCGCTGGGCTTTTGCCTTGGGGCCTTCTACTTTGAACTGCTCGTGCCGGTGGGCAATGCGCACTTCCAGCGCCGCCTCAATGGCGCGCAAGTGCGCGTCGGTGGGGCCACACAGGTTGCCCAAGCGAGTGTTGTTCAGGGGCGAAAAGAGGTGTCTGAGAATCAAGCTGATAATTCCGGGTAGGTTGCAACGCAACCCCAATGATAGGCAACTCAGCGCAGGCACACGATGATTGGCAAACTTTCAGGCACTTTGAGCGACAAAAACCCTCCCCAGGTACTGGTGGATTGCGGCGGCGTGGGTTACGAAGTGCACGTGCCCATGAGCACGTTTTACAGCCTACCCGAGCTGGGCGCCAAGGTGTCGTTGCTCACCCACTTTGTGGTGCGCGAAGATGCGCAAATCTTATATGGCTTTGCCACAGCACAAGAGCGGGCGGGGTTTAGAGAGCTCATCAAAATATCAGGTGTGGGGCCCCGCACGGCTTTGTCGGTGTTGTCGGGCATGAACGTGGCAGAGCTGGCCCAGGCGGTTACTCTGCAAGAGCCGGGGCGTTTGATCAAGGTGCCCGGTATTGGTAAGAAGACGGCAGAGCGCTTGCTTCTGGAGCTTAAAGGCAAGCTGGGGGCTGATATGGGCGCACCATTAGGGGCGGCCAGCGACGCGCAGTCTGACATCTTGCAAGCCCTGTTGGCTCTGGGCTACAGCGACAAGGAGGCCGCAGCCGCGCTCAAAGCCTTGCCAGCGGATGTGGGCGTGAGTGAAGGTATTAAGTTGGCGCTGAAGGCACTGGCAAAGTAGGCCTTAAACACCATGTACCAGCAGTATTTTGGCCTGACGCAAGAGCCCTTCTCTATCGCGCCCAACCCGCAATACCTGTTTATGAGCGAGCGCCACCGCGAGGCTTTGGCGCACCTGCTGTTTGGGCTGCGCGATGGGGGCTTTGTGTTGCTCACCGGAGAAGTGGGCACGGGTAAGACCACGGTGTGCCGCTGCTTTTTGGGGCAGGTGCCACCTGGCTGCAATGTGGCCTACATCTTCAACCCCATGCTCACGGTGGTGGAGCTATTACGCACGGTGTGCGATGAGTTTCACGTGCCCTATGCGCAACACCTCAATGGCAATGAAGCAGCCAGCGCCAAAGACTACATCGACCCCTTGAACGAGTTTTTGCTGCGCACACATGCACAGGGCCAAAACAACGTTCTCATCATTGATGAGGCGCAAAACCTGTCCCCACCTGTGTTGGAGCAGCTGCGTTTACTCACCAATCTGGAAACCAACGAGCGCAAGTTGCTGCAAATTATTTTGATAGGGCAACCCGAGCTGCGCGACATACTGGCGCGCCCCGAGCTAGAGCAACTGGCGCAGCGCATTACCGCACGCTTTCATTTGGGGGCGCTGACAGAAGAAGAAACGTCGCTGTACATCGGCCACAGGCTGGCAGTGGCAGGCATGGTGTCGGCCATGCCGTTTGGCCGCAAAGCTTTGCGCCGCGTGCACCGCATTAGCCGCGGCGTGCCACGGCGTATCAATGTGCTGTGCGGGCGCGCCATGCTGGGTGCGTTTGCCACGGGCAAATCTGAGATTGACCGAAAGATGGTGGACAAAGCCGCAGCTGAAGTGTTCGACGTGTCTAAGTCCACCTTGGGGCAATGGTGGCACCGCTGGGCCATGCTGTTCAAGCGAAAAGGAGCGCGCTAATGTCCTATGTTCTGGAGGCATTGAAGAAAGCTCAGGCCCAGCGCGAGCAAGGCACAGTGCCCGGCATTCATTCGGTGCAGGTGCCCTATGTGGCAGTGCCGGGCAAGGCGCGTAGCAATCTCAAGCCGGTGTTGTGGGCTATTGCGCTGCTGTTGGGGCTGGTGGTACTTTTGTTGGCTTGGCGCATGGCCCAGCCTACGCCCGCCAGGCTGGAGCCGGTGCCAGCCGTGGCCCAAGCTGCATCGGTGCAAGTCGCGCCAGTGCAAGTCGCGCCGGTGGCCGCATCGGTTCCTGCGCCGGTTCTCACCCCCTCATGGGCGCTTGCGCCAGAGCCTTTGCCTGAGGCGGAGGTGCCCGTGCCAGCCTCTAGCAAAGAAGAGCGCGCTGCGGCCAAGAAGAAGGAGCGCGCCCAGCGCAAAGAAGCAGAGAAAGAGCTGGCAGACAAGGCCCTAGAGAAGTCCGCCAAAGCGGCAGAGACAGCCCGCGTGTATTTGCTGCCTGAGTTGCCCGACGCGATTCGCCGTGAGCTTCCCGCGCTGGTGATTAGCGGTGGCTCCTACTCCAGCAACCCTGCCCAGCGTTTGATTATTGTGAACAACCAGGTGTTTACCGAAGGCAGCCAGCCCGTGCCTGGCGTGGTGGTGCAGCGCATCGAACCAGCGGCTGCGGTGCTGGGTTTTAAGGGCTATTCCTACCGCGTGGGCTACTAGGCGCGCAGGGTATGGACCTACTGTGCATCGCGCACCGAACGGCCATTCACCGGCTGCACTGGGCGCGCGTTGTTGGGGTAAAGCTGGGTGAATAAGCGGTACTGATTTCTGCTAATTTGTGTCGGCTTTTTCAACACCAACCACAGCACGCCTTCCGAGCACGGCGGTGTAGTGAGGGAGCCCATGAACTGGTAGTAACGCTGGTCGGCGGGCAGCAACTCATTCAAGTTGAGTAGTTCGCGCGGCATGCGCACTCTATCGCCTGCGTCCAGCGGCATATAGGTCCACACTTTTTCAATGAGCGGGTTGGGTGCGCCGGGCTCCAGCAGCACGGCCACCACCGCCAGTTGACCTTGGTCGTTCTTGTGCACCAAATGGGCCACCATAGCGGCGCGTTTGAAGTTGATTTGCTCCTCAGCGGGGGAGTGAAAGTGAAATTGCAGCAGTTTGAAGTTGGAGCCGCGCACGGTGATGGAGTTTTCGCCCTGCACATCCACCTGAATGGTGTGGCCGTTGTTCACCACCGATGCGTTGCTGGGCGTGTAGTTAAACTGCACCGGCTCCGCGGGGCCGACCAGTGTAGAGCCTTCTTCAATGTTGATGGGCGACTGGCGCTTGCCAATGGCGCACAAATTGAACTCGGGCTTGAGTTTGCCCCAGGCGGCTGGGCCGTTTTCGCCTTCGTAGGCCCAGTGGGCTTCACCACCGTGTGCGTCGGCTGCCATACCCTCTTTGGTGGGGGCTGCCTGTCCGGTGACAGCGGCGCGGGCTTCTAGGTATTTGCGGCTGGTTTGTGGCTTCACGGCGGCTGGCGCAGTGCCTTGGCCTGCTACCGCTGCGGGGGACCGCGGTGCAGAGGTGCCTTCAGGCGCAGCGGTGGCTACTGCTTTGCCGTTGATGACGAGGGTGAGTCGCTTGTTGGGTGTTTGGCTTACTCCAAGCGCCTCGCGTACTTTGTTGCCCATTTCTTTGGCGGAAGATACGGGTGCTTGCTCTTCGATTATTTTTTTCGCGACGGCTGGGGGCTCTGGCTTGGTGGCTGGGGTGGCTGACGAGGCAGCGGGTGCGGGCGCCGCGTCTGATGCCATTGCTGCAGGCATGCAACACAGCGCGAAAGTGGCCCCTATCCAGATCGCCTGCGTACGCAGGCAGGTGGCAATAGAAAGTTTCATGGCGGGTGCTGCCTCTCAAACATGCGCAAACAAGTGGCCCACGCACGATAGGTGGGACGTATCTGGTAACTATCGGCAATTGCCGGGGCGATCTTGAGGCTAGGGGTTTGGCGGGTGTGCTGTGGAGGGTGCGGACGCGCCACGCGCTATAGTGAGCGCTCGTGTAGACATCCTTCAGCACTTGCACCTTGATGGGCCACTTTGTGAGCGTTTTGTGAGCATCCAGACCGACGATTTTTCCGCCGCACCACCCTTGCGCATGGTGTCAGCCACCTCCGTGTCCCCCAACGAGGAGGCTATAGAACGCGCCCTGCGCCCCAAGCTGTTGGACGAGTATGTGGGCCAAGCGAAGGTGCGCGAACAGTTGGAAATATTTATTGGCGCCGCCAAAAAACGCTCTGAAGCGCTAGACCATGTGCTGCTGTTTGGCCCCCCTGGCTTGGGTAAAACAACGCTATCACACATCATTGCGCATGAATTGGGTGTTAATTTGCGTCAAACCAGCGGTCCTGTGCTGGAAAAGCCAAAAGACTTGGCGGCGCTTTTAACCAACCTAGAAAAGAACGACGTTCTTTTTATTGACGAAATCCACCGCCTAAGCCCTGTGGTGGAAGAGATTTTGTACCCCGCGCTGGAAGACTACAAGATCGATATCATGATTGGCGAAGGCCCCGCCGCCCGGTCCATCAAGCTAGACCTGCAGCCCTTCACCCTGGTGGGCGCCACCACCCGCGCGGGCATGCTCACCAACCCGCTGCGTGACCGCTTTGGCATTGTGGCGCGGCTGGAGTTTTACACCTCGGAAGAGCTGGCGCGCATTGTTAAACGCAGTGCAGGGCTGCTGAAAGTGCCCATGAACGAGGAGGGCGGTTTTGAGATTGCCCGCCGCGCCCGCGGCACCCCCCGCATTGCCAACCGGCTGCTGCGCCGCGTGCGCGACTATGCCGACGTGAAGGGCACGGGCGAGATCACCCTAGACATTGCCAACCGCGCGCTAGCCATGTTGGATGTGGACCCGCAGGGTTTCGATTTGATGGACCGCAAACTGCTAGAGGCCGTCATCCACCGCTTTGACGGCGGTCCTGTGGGGCTGGACAACATAGCCGCCAGCATTGGCGAAGAGCGCGAGACCATAGAAGACGTGATCGAGCCCTTCCTCATCCAGCAGGGTTATTTGCAGCGCACGCCGCGTGGGCGGATTGCTACGCTGGCGGCGTATAGGCATTTGGGAGTTACGCCGCCTGCGAACAACGTAGATTTGTTTGTGCCGCAGGCGTGAGCGTGCGGCCTGCTAAGGCCTCAGGTGTTGGACTCGTCCAGCGCCACAGATTCCAAATGAAGGGTGTCGGACCAGCCCACTAGCGTGAGCGCATCAGGGGTCCACAGCAAGCGATTGATGGATGCGTTTCCCAGCTCCCAAGTGCGGGGCGCATCTACGGTTTGGTTGGTCGCCAAGCGGTACAGCATGTCTAGCACGCCGCCGTGGGCGACCAGCACAATTTGCTGCCCTTGGTGGGGTTGCGCCAGTTCATTCAATGTGCGCGCAACGCGCTCGATCAGCTGGGTGGGCGACTCGCCGCCGCTGGGGGCGAAGTGGGGTTCGCGTTGCTTCCAGCGCGTGTTTTCTTCTGGCCACTTCTCGGCAATGTCCGCGTAGGTTTGTCCTTCAAACTTGCCAAACGCGCGCTCACGCAAACCGGTGTGCAGTTGCACTGCGCGCGTCTGCAGCTTGGTTCCTTTGCTGGCAATAGCCAGCGCCGTGTCGTGTGCGCGGGACAAGTCGCTGGCGTATATTTG
This sequence comes from Rhodoferax sp., assembly GCA_044346675.1. Classification (GTDB taxonomy): domain Bacteria; phylum Pseudomonadota; class Gammaproteobacteria; order Burkholderiales; family Burkholderiaceae_C; genus Allorhodoferax. Next base: position 15,476 of record JBIIYT010000002.1, read on the forward strand.
CGTAATGTCTTCGTCCGCCAGTGCCTGCGCCAAACGCTGTGCTTGCCAGCGACCCGTGTCATTGAGCCCGATGTCGATATGCCCTTGCAGACGAGTTTCTACGTTCCACGCCGTCTCTCCATGGCGCACCGCAATGATGCGGGTGGCCCCCATCATGGGCGGGGAATTCCAGGGTCGGGCACGAGCTCTATGGCCACGCGGCGTGGGCCTGTGGGTGGGTTGGGGTAGTCGCGCAGCGTGGCCTCTAGCATGACGGGCAGCAGGTTGTTGGTGTCAGACCAAGGGCCTTCGTGCACGGCGGTGGACTCGTAGTCCACCTGCCCCGTGGTGGTGTTGCGCAGCAGCAGCACTACGGTGTGCATGTACCAAGGCGGCTCCATGAACAAGAGCGGCGGGGCTTCCCACAGCAAGCCGTCTGCACCGACATAAAAACCGCTGTTGCGCAATGCCCGGGCGGGGTTGCGCGTGGTTTGCTCTACCCGCATCGTGATTTGCACAGCGTACAGAGGCTTGTCGTCATTGCGCGCCAACCCTACGCGGGTGAGGGCCTGGGTGGCCACCGCTTCTAAGTGTTTTTGTGCGGGGCTGTCTGCAGGCTGCGAAGGGAGGCGGTCAAATCGAAAGCCCACGTTGGTGACTGCGCCAGACGCTCCGGTAAAGCTGCTCACATAGCTCTCAATCATGCGCGTCATGGCGCAGCCGCTGAGCAGCAGCGCGGCGGACAGTGCGTAGGAAGCTAAGGCTAGTGAGCGTAGGCGGCTCATACTTGCACTACCTTTAGGCTTGCCAAACCGGTGGAGGGCGTGGCTGCGGGGAAGGTCTCGGTATCAAACGCTTTGTCGCCGTCTTCATGGGGTACACCCGTCACCTTTATGCTTTTAAAGTCGTGCAGCTTGGTGTCCATTAGGTGCGAGGGGGCCACATTTTGCAGCGCGGTGAACATGGTCTCGGTGCGCCCGGGGTACTGCTTTTCCCAGTCGCGCAGCATGTTGCCTATTTGCTTACGCTGGAGGTTTTCTTGGCTGCCGCACAGCGTGCAGGGGATGATGGGAAATTCGCGGTGCGCAGCCCAGCGGGTGAGGTCTTTCTCGGCCACATTGGTCAGCGGGCGAATCACGATGTGGCCCCCGTCGTCGCTCACCAGTTTTGGGGGCATGCCTTTGAGCTTTCCGCCAAAAAACATGTTCAAGAAGAAGGTTTGAATCATGTCGTCGCGGTGGTGGCCCAGTGCGATTTTTGTCACCTTCAGCTCATCGGCCACGCGATACAAAATGCCCCGGCGCAAACGGCTGCACAGACTGCACATGGTCTTGCCCTCTGGAATCACCTTCTTGACAATGCTGTAGGTGTCTTGCGTTTCGATGTGAAAGGGCACGCCCAACTGCTTCAAATACTCGGGCAAGATGTGCTCGGGAAAGCCGGGCTGTTTTTGGTCCAGGTTGACCGCAATCAGCTCAAAGTTAATCGGTGCACGTTGCTGCATTTTGAGCAAAATATCCAGCATGCCGTAGCTGTCTTTACCGCCCGACACGCACACCATCACGCGGTCGCCCTCTTCAATCATGTTGAAGTCCATGATGGCTTGGCCCACTTGGCGGCACAGGCGTTTTTCTAGCTTGTGGGCCTCGTAGGCAGCGCGCTGAGCAGCGTCGCGCTCCACCTTGGCGTCATTCAGCGGCGTTGATATTTCGTTTTCTACCCAGACAGCACTCATAGTTTCTCCTTCTACCATTCACCGGTTTCTACGCGAATGGCAACTTCGCAATCGTCAAAAATTTCTAGCTTCGCAATTTTCACCCGCACCCCGCGCACCCCCGGCAACTGCATCAAGCGGTTGGCCAGCTTGCCTATCAGGCTCTCCAGCAAGTTCACGTGCTCGGCGGTGCATTCGTTGATAATAATTTGGCGCACCTTGCGGTAGTCCAACACGTGGGCGATGTCGTCATCTTGCGGCATCAAAAACTGGGTACCCAAGCTCAGCTCAGCGTCTACCTGAATAGGCTGGGGCGCGGTTTTTTCAGACTCCAAAATCCCCAAATTGGCATCAAAGCGCAAGCCTGTGAGTGTGAGGGTTTGGGTGCTGGGTGTTTTGTCCATGGTCAATATCCATTCACATCACAAAGGGGTGGGCTTCATGCGAAACACCTCTACCCCAACGCCTGCGCAGTCAGCATACACATCGGGTTTGCAGCTAGACAGGCGCACCGCGTGCACCTGGGGGTGCGCCAGTAGCTGGGTTGTCAGGTCGTCGCACAGCGTTTCTTGCAGCTCAATGTGCCCGTTGGCCACCCGCTTGGCGATCAGTGCGCGCACAAAATCGTAGTCCACCACTTCTGCCAGCTTGTCTGCCGCGGGGGTGCTGTATGCATAGGGCACAAACAGTTCTACATTGAAAATAATTCTTTGCGCTTGGGTTTTTTCAAAGTCGTGCGCACCAATGCGCACGGCAACCACATGGTCGCGCAAAAAAATTCTGCGGCACTTTAGCGCCAGCTCGGTCATGGGGTCTAGTGTTGAGTGGTCAAGGTGCATGGGGAACTTTCAGCAGGTCTTGCACCACAAACATCACATCGCGCGGCAGGGGTACCAAGTGTTGGCCATTGTCTACGGCCAACGTAATGCCGGTGATGCAGGGGTTTTCTGCCAAAAAAAGGCAACTTGTAGCCACTTGCTGCGGATCGGTCGCGCGGCGCATGAGGTTGACTTTGCAGGCGGCGTCAAAATTTTCTTGCGATTGCGGGCCGCTCAAATACATCAGGCCCGGTGCCACGCCACATACGCGCAATTGGGGTGCCAATGCCTGGGCTTGTAAGGCCACTGTGCGCTCTAGCGCCAGCTTGGATACGGTGTAGCTGAAATAGTCAGGATTTAGATTAAATACTTTTTGATCCAGCACATGGATGATGCTGCGCTTGCCTGCATCAGCATCAGCATCAGCATCAGCATCAGCATCAGCATCAGCATCAGCATCAGCATCAGCATCAGCATCAGCATCAGCATCAGCGGCGTGCGCCAGACTTTGCGCCATCAGCCTGGAAAGCGACAAAGGCGCCAGCAGATTAGTCTCCATTTGTTGCCGCGACGATTCAATCGCAAAATCACTGGCACTGTCGGGCTCGAAGCTCGACGCGTTGTTCACCAAGCAATGCAGGGGGCCAGACTGCGCTGCAATACTTGCCATCATGGCGCGGCGTTGCTCCTCGTCCGCAAGGTCGGCTTGAATCGTCTTGGCAATAAACCCCTGTTGCTGGAGTTCTAAGCAAACGGCCTTTGCAGCGTCCTCGGAACGATGGTAATGGCACCAAACGCTCCAGCCCGCCTTGGCAAACTGTTTGCAAATGGCGGCGCCCAGACGATGAGCTCCGCCAGTGACCAAAATACTTTTAGCCATGGCTTAACTCGACAGTTAAAAGGCCACGCACAAAAAATGCCAAGTCTTGGGCAAAGTACAGGCGTTCGCCCGGGTTTAATAGGAAGTCGGCACTCAGGGGGCGGATGAAGACAAACCCAACAAAACCGGCACGGTCGTTATAAAGTGGATTGGTGTTTTGCAGGTATCCCTCTTGGGTAGCACCAAAGAAGCACGACTGGTAACGCTGTAGCCATTGGCTTAGATCGATGGGAGCCTCTTCGCGAGAGGTGGGAAGCCACACCACAAAGTTCACTTTTTTTACGTTCAGTTCAAGTTTGAATTCTAAGGATATGGGTTTGCTAGTGTGAAGGTCGTCACCATGCTTTGCATTAGCTGACAGCACGTAGTCCGCAATACATCCACTTAAAGTGGACTTAATTTTGGCATTTTGGTAATGAAACTCGCCCGCTGAAGACTTTAGATTCTCCGCAATAGCGTCTGGCACTTCTTTGCTCAAAACAAGGGTGGTGAGCGCTTTCAGCTTAGACGCCCCACCATCTCCAAAAACAAGGGCCACTACGATCAAGCCTATAGGCAGACCCACTGTCAAAATAGCAACAGCTGAAGAAATGACTTCAGACTCGCCTTCAATAAGACCCCAAAAAAGTAGCCCCAAGGCGCTGCATAAAATCAATAACATTAACGCACCTAGCGCAAACTTGGCCCATGTGGGCAAGGCGAGCATCTTGAGCCAGCGAATGAGATCGTTCGAGGCTGTGGTGGATTCTTCGCTCATATATGGTGCAAGGCTCTAAGATTCGGCTCAAGATGACAAGACCCCCAAGTTTAACGATCCCCTCGCCCAGCGCCACGCCTACGGGCTTTTCGGCAGATATTTCTACGGCCTTAGCCGCACGCATTCAAGCCGATATCGAGGCCCACGGTGGCTGGATCGGGTTTGACGCCTTTATGGCGCACGCCTTGTATGCACCGGGCTTGGGCTACTACACCCAAGGCGCGGCCCAGTTTGGCGCGCTGCCGCACAGCAGCGACTTTGTCACCGCCCCCGAGATGACGCCCCTGTTTGGCCAAGCCCTGGTGCGCCAAGTGGCCCAAGCGCTGCAGGCCACGGGCACTGATGAGCTGTGGGAGTTTGGCGCAGGCACTGGTGCACTGGCTTTGCAGTTGCTAGATGCCTTGGCCGCCATGGGCGTGGCGGTGCGCCGCTACACCATTGTGGACCTCTCCGGCACGCTCAAAGACCTACAGCGCACCACCCTGCAAGCCCATGCACACACCGTGCAATGGGCTAACGAGCTTCCCGCCACATTCAGCGGCGTGGTGGTGGGCAACGAGGTGCTAGACGCCATGCCGGTGCAGCTGCTGGCCCGCGTGGGCGGCGTGTGGCATGAGCGCGGTGTGGGCTGTGTGCCTGCTGAAGTGCTGGGCACCTTAGCCCTGGCGTGGCAAGACCACCCCACCGCTTTGCGCCCCCCGCTGGACGTGCCGGGCGAGCACGACTACCTGACCGAAATTCACCCCCAAGCCGAAGCCTTTGTGCGCACCCTAGCAGACCGCATGCAGCGCGGCGCGATATTTCTGCTGGACTATGGCTTTCCAGAGGCCGAGTACTACCACCCCCAGCGCCACATGGGCACAGTCATGTGCCACCGCGCGCACCAGGCCGATGCCAACCCGCTGGCAGACGTCGGCCGCAAAGACATTACCGCCCATGTCAACTTCACCGGCATTGCCCTGGCCGCGCAAGACGCAGGGCTAGAGGTGCTGGGCTACACCAACCAAGCGCATTTCTTAATCAACTGCGGCCTAGTAGACGCCATGCAGGCCGCGCCCTTGCCCCAGCGCGTGGCCGCGCAAAAGCTCATCATGGAGCATGAGATGGGCGAGTTTTTCAAGGTCATTGGCCTGTGCAAAGGCCCGCAGTGGCCGGCCATGGGCTTTGCGCAGGGCGACAAGACCCACCGTTTGTAGGGGCACTTTATGCAACCCGCCACCAGCTTTCCCCAGATGCACCTTCCCCACATTCAGTTGGCACCCGGTGCCGCGCCACTGGCGTGTGTGGACATTGGCGGCACCAAGGTGGCCGTGTCGGTGGTGGACGAGCAGGGCATGCGCGCCAAGCTGACCGAGCCCACCGTTAAAGAGGGCAACCACGGCGCGCTGGCAGCGCAAGTTATTCGTATGGTGGCGAGCAGCTGCGCTGGCGCGGGTGTGCAGGTGGCAGACCTTGCGGCAGTGGGCGTGGCATCGTGCGGGCCGTTTGTGATGCGTGATGGATGTGTTGAACTGGTTGCCCCCAATATTTGCGGCGGCATAGCGGGCCACGCCCGTGGCCTGCCCAACGACTGGCACACCGCCTTGCTAGAGGCCCCGCTGCGCCAAGCGTTTGCCCATGTGCGCGTAGAGAACGACTGCGTAGCCGCCTTAGAGGCCGAACGCCGCTGGGGCGCGCTGCAAGCCAACGGACAACCCCTAGCTCATTGCGCCTACGTGACCTGGAGCACCGGCATAGGCGTGGGCCTGTGTGTAGACGGCCATGTGCTGCGCGGCAAAGGTGGCAACGCAGGCCATGCGGGCCACACCTTTGTAAGCGACAACTTAGATGCCCTGTGCGGCTGCGGCAACCTGGGCGATGTGGAAGGCTTGGTGGCGGGCAACGCCATCGCGCGGCGCTTTGCGCCCCAAGGCTACGCGGACTCTGCTTCACTTTTTATAGCTGCTCGTACAGGTGATACAAGCGCTGCAGCCATTATTGATGAGTTATGCAGGGTGATGGGCCGCACCTTGTACAACCTCATCGTCACGCTAGACCTAGAACGCATCAGCCTAGGCGGCAGCGTGTTTTGGCACCACCGCGACTACCTACTGCCCCGACTGCAAAGCCATATCTCTGGCAAGCTAGGTGCGCTGATTGATGGTGTGCAAGTGGTGCCCGCGGGCTTGGGGGACCAGGTGGGGGACTATGCGGCACTGGCTTTGGTGATGCAAAGTAGTTCCGCCCTTGGTTGAGCGATCAATGGCACCCTAGTTCGATATTGTCTGTTTGGAAGTCAAAATCAAGATGCGTGAGATTTCAGTTTTCTTTTTTTGTGCGACCCTATTGGCCACGTTAGGTATTGCTGGTCATCTTTACAACGAGCAAGTAGATGCTGCCGCAAAGTTTGTCGACCCCGTTGAAGTGCAAGGCACCTACGTTAAGGCATCGTGCGTTTTTAGTACTGCAGGGAAAACGTACCAACACTACATGCATATCACATATCGGTATAGACCTTCCGGAGCCCCGTCATTTTTAAGCTACGAAGCAAAAGATTACCGAGGGTTTGATTCGCTGGATCAGTGCAAAGCAGCGCTGCAAGTGATTGAGGCGGAACGATCGGAGGCAAAGTTTTGGTACGAGCGGAACGAGCCATGGAAGTTCAAACTCCATTTGACCAGCAAGAAATCAAGTTTTCTACTTTGGCTGTTTTTGCCCATTGCCGCTTTGATGTTGGGTGTTGGCATCCTAGATCAAAAAAAGATAAACAGGCGAAAGCGTTAATCCTTGTAACTGAAAAATTTTGGCGATGAGCGGGGTGCTGGCGGCGCAGTGGTGGGGGGCTCAGCTGGCGCAGTGTCGGGGGCTTTTCATGAAAAACCCAGCAGCACCTACCGGCATTTTGTGCAGCGTTGCCTCAAGGACAAGGGCTTTGATGTGATTGGCTGGAACTAGCCGTAGTCACCCTTAGCGCAGGTTCAGAAAATTGAACTCTGTTGTGCGATGCTTGGGCTCTGTTCCTTACGCGACGTCGGTGTCAGTGGTGGCGGCTAAGCGGCTTTGGGCAAAGGTTTCAAAATCTGACGCTGGCATAGGGCGCGCAAACCAATAGCCCTGCCCATAGTCGCAGCCAGCAGCGAGTAGTAGATCGCGCTGCTGTTCAGTCTCTACCCCCTCAGCAATCACTTTCATCCCCAGTTCATGGGCCATAAGAATGATGGCCTTGCACAAGGCCAGATCGGTGGAGGCAGGGATGAGGTGGCGCACGAAGGACTGGTCAATTTTGATGAAGTCAATATCAAACTTTTGCAAGTAGGACATGGACGAGTAGCCTGTGCCAAAGTCGTCTAGCGACACCTGAATGCCCGCATCGCCCAGCTCCAGCAGGTGGTCTGCTACGCCGGCACTGGTGTCGAGCAGCAAGCCTTCGGTGATCTCCACCACAATGCAGCTGCCGGGAAGCCCCAGCGCTGCAAGTTGCTCCGACCAAGGCAATCTATCGCCACCATCGTGATGAAACTGCACTGGCGACTTGTTGACACTGATTTGAAACTCGGGATCAAACATAGCGCGCCACTTCACTACTTGGGAGGCAGCCTGTTGAAAGACCCATTCGCCAATGTCCACAATCAAGCCGCTGGCTTCGGCAATCGGGATAAACGCCGCCGGACTGACCATGCCGCGCGTGGGGTGCTGCCAGCGGATAAGTGCCTCGGCCTTGTGCACCGCCCCGGTGGCCAGTTCGACGATGGGTTGGTACACCACGCGGAACTGCTGGTCCGACAAACCAATGCGCAGGTCACTGGCTAGGCGCACGCGGGTTTGCGCAGCCTCTTGTAGAGCTGGGGTGAAGAAACTAAAGCGGTTGCGCCCCGCGCCTTTGGCCTCGTACAGGGCTTGGTCTGCATTTTTGAAAAGATCCTCGACTTCGGTGGCGTCGAGCGGGAAAATGGTGATGCCTATACTGGCCGACACAAACACCTGCTCGGTCCCTAACTGAAACACTTCGCCCAAAGCGTGTAGCAGCTCTTGCAGTATGAGCCCGATGCTGTTGGCCTCAGAGAGCTCGGTCAAGATGACCGTAAACTCGTCTCCCCCCATGCGGGCTACGATGTCCGATGCGCGCAAGCAGCCCTGAATGCGCGCTGCGGCTTGGACCAGGAGTTGATCTCCGCTCTCGTGGCCGAGCGTGTCATTCACCTCTTTAAAGTGATCTAGGTCAATGAACAAGATCGCCAGTTGTTGGGAGTCTCGCTTGCACTTCTTGATTTCTTGTTCTAACCGTTCACGCAACATGCGCCGGTTGGGCAGACCGGTGAGTGCGTCAAAATACGCTTGCTTGCGGATCAGAGATTCAGACTTCTTGCGTTCGGTTATGTCTTGCAAAATGGCGGTGCGACTCACCACTCGGCCTTTTTCCCAATGCGACGTGGCAATGGAGTGCACACAGATTTGCCGGCCCGTGGCCGTGATCATTTCCAGCTCCAAGTCGTGGGAGCTCAAATGCTCATTGGATTCTTCGTTCAGGGCCTTAAGTTGGGCCAAGGCCGAAGGAGTTAAAAACTGCTTGCTATTTTCTAGGGTAGGTGTGAATTCGGCCGGCGATGTATCAAAAATGCGGTACACGCCTTCGGTCCAAAACAGGGCGTTGTTGACAAAGTCCAGCTCGGCTGCGCCTACGCGTGCAATGGCTTGGGTGGCTTCCAAGAGCGCGTCCAGCCGCTGGCTGGTGGCCTCCACCTGAATGTAAAATGTCACATCGTCAAAGGTGCGCACCATTCCGCCGCCAACCAAGTGCTGGGTTTTCACCTCAATGGTGTGCCCCTTAGGGGTTGTTCGCAGGTAGTTGTCGGGCACACTGGCCTCCAAACCTGCCGCCGTGTCTTTTAAGTACTGCAGGGTGGTCTGGTCAACTAGGTGCGTGGTTTGCTGTTGCGCGTGTTGGGTGAGCTGAAATTGCGCCATTTCCTGGGCGCTAGGCAGCGTAGCCATGAATGCTTCAGGGATATCGAGCAGCTCGCAAAAGCGCGGATTGAATTTGAGGACATGGTTGTCCGCACCGAATACCACGATCCCCTGGCTGATACTGGTGAGCGTGATTTCCAGCATACGCGCGTTGTTTTGTACCTGTGCATGCACGGCGCGCAGTTCGGTTTCTGCTTGTTTGCGATCGCTGATGTCGGTATGGGTGCCGATCATGCGTAGGGCCTTGTGCTTGGCATCCCTGCTGACCACCATGCCCCGTGTGGCTATCCATTTCCAGGAGCCGTCTTTGCAGCGCATCCGAAAATCAGTGGTGTATGCTGGGGCGCGGCCTTCAATATGGGCAGAAAATGCGGCCTGAATTTTGACTATATCGTCGGGGTGCACGCGATTGACAAAGGCTTGGTTGTGTTGCTCTATCTCGCCGGGGGCATAGCCCAACATGTCCAGCCATCGTTTGGAATGGGTTTGTACGCCTGTTTGCAGGTCCCAGTCCCACGCGCCTGCGCCCGAACCCTCCAGCGCCAACTTCCAAGGGTTTTCCGCATTGTCTTGATCGTCCCAACCGATTTTGTGCAGCGGCAAGACCAAGCCATCGCCTTCAGTCACGCTAGGCGGCGAGCTTTCAAAACGGGTGCTAGGGTCTTGGTTCACGTGTTCTAGGCTATCCGAAAAATCCCGGTGACGCGCTGCGCGATACAGCTTGGAAGTTTAGTATCCCATGCTTTTTTTGACTAGGCTATGGGTATTTATCTTTTGCCACTGCCGCCACCCGTGCGGCTTGAATCCATTTCCCTATAGTTTGCCCACTCAACCCTTTGGACTGGGCTTCAGATGCTATTAAATGAGTGGCAATCGATTGCGCATTTTGCAAGGCCCGCGTAAGTTTTGTGGCCTGTGGATAAGGGGTGTTGTGCAGGCCTAGGCGGCCCCGGGCATCACATTCGCAAGCCAACAACACCTCGGCAAAGCGCGCGGGTTTGCGAAACGCGTCGCAGCGCTCGAGCAGGCGCACCACAGCGGAGGCCTCCAGTGTGCCCGAGCGGTGGATGTTGCCATGCTCACGCGCTACCACGGTGGCCAGTTCACTGCACTCCACAGGCACGCGTAAACGCTGGCAAACCTCTTTGAGCAAGCGCACACTGCGCTCTTCGTGACCAATATGGCGGGGCAGCACGTCGGCCGGGGTGGTGCCCTTACCCAAGTCGTGGCCCAGACAGGCAAAACGCACCGCTAGGTTGGCTTGCAACTGGGCGGCCATGTCCAGCACCAGCATCACGTGCACGCCGGTGTCTATTTCGGGGTGGTGCTGCGCGCTTTGGGGCACCCCCCACAAACGGTCAACTTCCGGCAGCAGGCGCTGCAGAGCGCCACAACTGCGGAGTACCTCAAACATGCGCGAAGGCCTCGCTTCCATCAGCCCCTTGGCCAGCTCTAGCCACACGCGCTCGGCCACTAAATGGTCTATCTCACCGTGTGCCACCATTTCAGCCATTAAAAGCTGTGTTTCAGGTGCTACGTTGAAGTCGGTAAAGCGGGCCGCAAATCGCGCTAGCCGCAAAACGCGCACGGGGTCTTCGCGGAAAGCCGGGGTGGTGTGGCGCAGAACTTTGTTAGCAATATCGTGCTGACCGCCGTAGGGGTCTATCAGCACGCCATCCGGCGATTGTGCGATGGCGTTGATGCTGAGGTCGCGCCGCGCCAAGTCTTCTTCCAAAGTGACATCCGGTTTGGCATGCATCACAAAGCCCCGGTAGCCTGGCGCCGTTTTACGTTCGGTACGGGCCAGGGCATATTCTTCTTTGGTGTGGGGGTGCAAAAACACCGGAAAGTCGCGCCCCACAGGGACATATCCCTGGGCAAGCAAGGTTTCGGGTGTCGCACCCACCACTACCCAGTCGCGGTCTTTGACGGGCAAGCCCATCAGAGCGTCGCGCACGGCACCACCGACCAGGTAGGTTTGCATAGGCAGTGTGCTAACGCTGTGTGCGGTAGGACTCTTCAAACGCCAGAAAGTCTTTTTCTGCCAGTGCACCGTCGATCCACGCCTTCACGCCGGGCAGGGCGCTCACACGTTCAACGTAGGCCGCAATCGCCTGGGGCACTGGCAATGCGTAGGTTTTGATGCGCATGCACACAGGGGCGAAGTAGGCGTCGGCAATGGTGAACTGACCAAACAGCATAGGGCCACCGTGCGTTTGCAGGAGTTGGCTCCACATATTCACCAAGCGCGCCACATCGGCGCGCACGCCGGCGTTGTCTTCCCAGAGTTTGGCGCCCACTTCGGGCAGATGCGCTTCAATGTTCATGCCGCAGTTGCTGCGCAGGGCAGTAAAGCCACTGTGCATTTCGGCGCACACGCTGCGCGCATGGGCTCGGGCTTTGCGGTTTGTGGGCCAGAGTTGTTTGTCCGGGTGTTGTTCGGCCACATATTCGGCAATGGCCAGTGTGTCCCACACCGTCAAGTCACCATCCACCAAAGCGGGCACTTTGCCCGCGGGGTTGACGGATTGAATGGTTTTTTTGAATGTTGAATCGGCTGCGAACGAGTCAAAGCGGACATACACCTCTTCGAACGCAATGTCTGCCTGCTTGAGCAGCACCCAAGGCCGCATAGACCAAGAAGAGTAGTTTTTGTTGCCAATGAAGAGTTGGTACATGTGTTGATCTCCAAGCTTTTAGGGTAAGTCGGGGTCGAGGTCAGGCGCAGCCCTCTCTCTGGGCCCCACAGTACCCAGACGCGCCTTTAACGATTGCGGTTGACCGGTGATGAGCGCTGCGTAGTTGGTGGTGTTGGACAAAACTTTTTTCACATAGTCGCGGGTCTCGTTAAAGGGCACGTTTTCTGCCCAAATGGCCGCCTCCAGCACCGGGGAACCGGCTTGGCCACGCCACAAGCGAGGACGGTTGGGGCCCGCGTTGTAAGCGGCGGCTGCCAGCGGCATGGAGCCTCCAAAATTATCCAGCACTAGCTTGAGGTAGCCCGTTCCAATGGCGATATTGGTATCTCGGTCGGTGATGTGGTGGGGCTGGAAGTCAGCAATACCAATGCGCTTAGCCGTCCAGCGCGCGGTGGCTGGCATCACTTGCATAAGCCCTGCGGCACCCACTGAGGATTTTGCATCCATGATGAAGCGGCTTTCTTGCCGAATCAGTCCATAAACGTAAGCGGGGTCAAGCCCAATTTGCTTGGTGCGCGCCAGCACCGCAGCACGAAACGGCATAGGGAAGCGTTGCTCTAAGTCAATCACTTGTTTGGTACGCTCGCTGGTGTTAATGCATCGGTCCCACACTTCGTTGTGGCAAGCCAAATCGGCAGCAGCGAGCAGTTCGCGGTCGTTCATCCCGCCGCGCACATGCAGATTGGTGCTGTAGTTCCATTCGCGACGTCCCTCCTCACGCAGCCCCAACTGGATGGCGTACAAAGCCCGGGCAAGGCCAGGGTTTCTACGCGCATTTTCTTTCTCCTCAGCGCTCAAGGGTGTGGGGCGTTCGGGCACGGCAATACGCTGCCCCAACTCCTCCAGGGCAAGTTGTTCATAAAAACCGCGCACCCCCGCAATGCTCTCGAAGGCTCGCAGCGCTTCGGAACGGGCAGCTTCGGTTTGGGCTTGGCGCAGCATGGCGCGGGCACGCCAGTACACCCAAGTAGATTCCGCGCGTTGGCCTTCGCTCATGGCGTTGATGGCTTCGGGCACTTGCTCCCAGCGTCCGGCGCGCAGGGCGGCGCGGACCATCCAGGCTAAGTGGTCGTCGTGCAGAAATTGCACCTGGGCGCGGGCAAAGTAACCCGGGGCCTCAGCAGACTGCTTGAGGGCGGAACGTTTGCCGATGACCCCCCAAATCCAGCTGCGTTCTTCGGCGGTGAGCTGGGTTTTCCAACGCAATTTCTCCACCTCCACGGCAGCATCCTGCGGTTCAAGGTAGGCCTGGCGTATCAAGGCGAGTGACACCAGTTCGCGCGTTTGTGGGCGCATTGCGGTGAGCTTGTCGTGCAGGTATTTACCGGGGTTGAGGTAAATGGTGTTGACTGTTTTTACCCACGCCGGATCAAGCAACTCCACCGCTTGGGTGCTAATGCGTAATCGGTCGTTCTCCATACCTAAGCGCGCGCGCTGCCATGCGAGGTGCGACATGCTGGGCTGCGCTTTGATCACCATTGCTGCAGCGCTGGCGCAGCCCTCATCGGCCTCTTTGAGAGCCAACCAGTTACTAGCCACTGCCGCACTTACATCAGCACCGGTGCTCAAGCGCTCGGCCATGAGGGCGTAGCACTTGACCGAGCGGTCGTCGTTCATGCGGTATTTGGGGTACTCGCGCTTAAAGCTGGCCCAGTCGCGGTTGCGCCCCATTTGCAAGAGCCATTCGGCACGCAGCCGGTCTTCTTGGTAACTGCCCGCATAGCGGGTCATAAAGTCTTGTATTTCGCTGGGGCTGGCAGTGTCAAGTCGTGCCGACAGGTCCCAAAACCCAGCCCAGGGCTCCAGCAAGGTGCCGCGCACTTGGGGCAGTAGGCTAGCGAGACGTTTGCGGTCACGCTGTTTGTAGGCTTGCGCCATGTCCAGCGCGGCTTCGTCAGCACGCGCGTTTTCGCGAACGGTGCTGCGCAGAGGGTCGCGCCCTTGGGCGTGGGCCATAGAAACTGGGGAAGATAGTGCCGCGCCAAGCGCGATCGATGTCAGAATGGCTAAAAATTGCATGTGATGATTATGAACAATTCAGAAGATTTGAAAGCGCAAGAAAAGAAAGCCCTTCGCAAGGCTTTGTTGGAGCAACGCTTGAACCTGCCCGACCGGCTGGTACGGGCAGACCTTTTACAGCGCGTCATGCGCATTTGGCTGGTGGGGCGCCCCGACACGGTCATCGGGGCCTATTGGCCCATTAAAGGTGAATTTGACCCCTTGCCCGCCTTGCACCGATGGAAAGAAGACGGCGAACTGCTAGAGCAGCCCCAGCGCCGCCGCATTGGCCTGCCGGTGGTAGACCGCGTGCACAAAACCATGATTTTTCATGCTTGGTACCCTGGCTGCCCCACGGAGGAAGACGCCTATGGCATTCCCAAGCCCAAAGATACCGAGGTCATTGTGCCCACCTTGCTCTTTGCGCCCTGCGTGGGCTATGGCCCGGGTGGCTTTAGGCTGGGTTACGGCGGTGGGTTTTATGACCGCATGTTGGCCACGCTAGAGCCTAAGCCGTTCACCGTGGGGCTGGGCTTTGGGGTGGGCTATGTGCCTGACTTTGAACCCGAGGCGCATGACATGCCGCTGGACGCTATATTGAACGACTATGGCGTGGTGTGGCCGGTATAGGTCCCTTGCTGGGTAAAAAATCAAATAAATAAGGGCACACAGGTGACTTCAACCACGCAAGTTCAAAGTAGCAAGACAAACGCTTTTGCCGTCGATGTGGTCGTTATGGCCGCGGGTAAAGGCACCCGCATGAAAAGCAAAACACCCAAGGTGCTGCATACCTTGGCAGGGCGCACACTGTTAAAGCACGTGGTAGACACGGCTGCCGACTTGCAGGCGCGCAAAGTGGTAATTATTACGGGCCACGGCGCTGCAGAAGTAGAAGCATCCTGTGCAGAAAACACTAGCGCTACGGCTGATTTTTCTTTGCAGTTTGTGCGCCAAGAGCCCCAGCTAGGCACTGGCCACGCCGTGCAGCAGGCTGTGCCCGCGCTGGCGGACGACGGCGTGGTGGTGGTGCTCTCGGGCGATGTGCCGCTCACCCAGGCCGCTACGCTGTTTCATTTGATTACGGCCAGTGGCGGCGATAAGCTGGCCTTGCTCACCCTAGAGATGCCCCAGCCCGCAGGCTATGGCCGCATTGTGCGCGCCGGTGGCAAGGCAGACGGCGCGGTGCAGGCCATTGTGGAACACAAAGATGCGTCTGAAGCGCAGCGCCAAATTACGGAAATCTACAGCGGCATCATGGCGGTGCCCGCTGCGCAACTTAAAAAATGGCTTGCGCGCTTGGACAACAAAAATGCCCAGGGCGAGTACTACCTGACCGATATTGTGAAATTTGCTGTGGCCGATGGCGTGGACGTAGTGGCCCACAAAATTAGCGATGCCGTGCAGGTGGCCGGCGTGAACAGCCCTGTGCAACTGGCCGAGCTGGAGCGTGCTTACCAGCTGAGCGTAGCCCACCGGCTGATGGAAGAGGGCGTGCGCTTGGCAGACCCCGCGCGCATTGATGTGCGGGGCGACTTGCTCTGCGCGCACGATGTGAGCATTGACGTGAACTGTGTGTTTGAAGGCCAGGTCAATTTGGGCGAGGGCGTGCGCATTGGTGCCAACTGCGTTATTGCCAACGCGGTGATAGACGCGGGCGCGGTGATTCATCCCTTTACCCACATCGACGGCGAAAAGCTGGGCGTGCGGGTAGGTGCGGGCGCGCTGGTGGGGCCGTTTGCCCGCCTGCGCCCCGGTGCCCAGTTGGGCGCTGAGGTGCACATTGGCAATTTTGTAGAGGTGAAAAATTCGACGCTGGCCAAAGGGACTAAGGCCAACCACTTGGCCTACTTGGGCGACGCCACCGTGGGCGAACGCGTGAACTTTGGCGCGGGCAGCATCACGGCCAATT